>CAZXLU010000020.1:0-17832 GCA_964641875.1 Candidatus Woesearchaeota archaeon
AAAAAAATACCCCCTCCTCAATCTGGCAGGCGTATACTAGCTGTAATTGCGACTTAGCAATGGTAGGTTTAACAGAAGATGGGGCTAGTAAACTAAATATTAAATTTAAGGTAAATAAAGGAGAGATGACTCAATGGTATAATTCTAGGAGAAGGAATATCCCTATCATATTATAAGGTTTTAATTGATAAAGACTCAAACAAAATAATTGGTGCCTATGTTCTTTGTGAAAACGCAGAAGAAGTAATAAATACCTTTGCCTTGGCTATCAAGTTAAGTATAGACATAGAAACACTGCTTTCTATGCCTTTCTCTTATCCATCAGATACAAACGACATAAAGTATATGTTATATTAATTTATTGCATAAATCTCCATAAAGCTTCATAAGATTTTATCATGTTTTTGTAATTATATCCGAATTCGCTTGCAAATGCTTCTATTTGAAAAGTTGACAGCAATTCGCTTTGGTTTTTTGCAAAGCTAGAATATATGCAATTTACACCGTAATCATTGCATAACTTTCCATTTATTAATAAATTTTTATAGACCTTGAAAATGTTATCAGTTTTTAGCAATGAAGAAAAAGAGAAGACAACAAAAATATTATTTTCTTTGAGCTTACTACATAATCCTTTATTTAGTAAAAAGCCATTGCTTTCCATACCATATACAATATTGGCTCTTCCTTTCCTTATTACAAAGTCATATTCTTTGCCAGAATAAGCTTTAATATCCAACTGCTCGGATGTAAATGCGTTTATAACGTTTTTTTCATTTATATATAATGCAGCATCAAATCCGCACTTTTTCAAATTTTCTAATATTTTATCATCCATCGCAGAAATAAAATCTATTTTCATATCTATTGTTAAATTTACTGCAAATAAAACTTTATATATTAGTAAATAGAAAGCTATAAGATTATGGCAGAAAGATCTAATCCAGTTGCTGATGGGAGATTGTTTTATAACGTATATGTTTGCAGAAATTGCAATACAAAGATGAGAATATCTAGTCAAAAGGTTTTAAGGAACAACAAAGTTCACTGTAGAAAGTGCGGTTCCTCAGCTTTAAGACAGAAACATAAAGATTTAAGAACATTAAAGGTTTAAACATATAATGTCTTTTCTAAGCGTTTTATTAGCTAATGGGGATAATCTCTTACTAACAATAATCATTCTCGTAGTATTCGGCTTGTTTGTTGTAATAGAACGCAAAAGATTCGATGTAGAAGGAAAAGTTGTATTCTTGTACAAGACTAAGATCGGATTAAAAATAATGAAAAGAATAGCAAAATTTAAGCGTGTGATAAACGTATATTCTACAATAGGGGTTTTTGTAGCTATAGCAGGTGTTGCCTTTGTTTTGTATCTTTTCATACCGTATCTTTATTTAATGATAACCAGTCCAACTACCACCTTTCCAGCGGTTGCGCCTCTATTCCCAGTATCCATTTCAGTTCATGGCATACCTGTATTGGTGGGTGTACCAGTACTTTACATTCTTATAGCAATAATTGTTTTAGCGGCATTACATGAAGCCTCACACGGGGTTGTTGCATTATCCAAAAACATAAAAATAAAATCAACAGGTTTTGGTTTTCTCTTTGGGGTGTTACCATTGGCTTTTGTCGAACCAAATGAAAAGCAAGTTGTTAAAGCTAAGCGTTTGGATAGACTAAGAATATTCTCTGCAGGCGCATTTACAAACGTAGTTTTAGGTTTTATATTCCTTGGAGTATATCTTGCTCTTTCTCATTTTATGGTTGCAACAAACATGGTTTCTTATTCCCCGTATGATTTATACGTTTCAACAGTTGTAAATGGTAGCCCGGCCAGCATTTCCGGCCTGCCTGTAAATTCAACAATATCAAAGATAAATGGTAATGCATTTTACAACAGCTCTCAAGCTTTATCATTTTTAAACGTAAAACCTGGACAGTATGTGAATTTTACATTGTCAAATGGCTCAGTTTACGATATAAAGACCACATATAATACATCTATAAATAATACCTACCATAGTTACTTAGGAATAGCCGGATTCTTTACTTTAGCTAAGCCCCCTTCATTCTTAATAGAACCAATTTCTGTGACTGCTTATCCTAATAATAATTTTCCATCGCAGTCCCTTTACTGGATAGATGGTCTTCTTCTTTGGTTATGGGTCATATCATTTAGTCTTGCAATAGTGAATATATTACCACTATCATATCTCGTAGATGGAGGAAAAATATTCTTTGATGCAATAGGTTATGTTATTAAGGATGAGAAAAAAGCCTTAAAGATATTAAATACAGCTGCATTCCTTTTTATACTTCTACTAATATTATTGAGTCCTATAGGCTCTGTAATTTTTGCTTCATTGAAATGATGGAAAGGGTTAAATTCTTTGGATATTTTAATCTTAAATGGTAAAAGCAAGGAAGGGATCTAAAGTAGTTAAGAAGAAAAAAATTACTGTTAATAAAAAGAAGAAAACAAACGTAGTAAAAGAAAAGAAGATTAAAGTAGATTCAAAAAAGTTACTTCAATTAGATGAAGCTAGAAAATATGTTTTAGATATTGCTGGGGAAAGAGGACTAGAAATATTTGAATTTCTCATAAACAAAGGTGAGATGGAAGAGAATCTTTTAGCTAAGAAATTAAAATTTGAAAAGGCTAATGGCATAAGGAAATTTTTATATAGATTATATAATAAAAATCTAGTTTCTTATAGGAAGATTAAGAAGAATAAAAAGGCCTGGTACACCTACTTTTGGACAGCGAATCCCGATAAACTGGTTCTTATCATAAGCCGTATGTACGAGGATGAAATAAAGCAGACGAAAAAATCCATGGAGTTAAACAAAGCAGATGATTTTTATGTTTGTGATATATGTAATAGAAGATATGATGTATCGGATGCGCTTCAAAATGACTTCCGTTGTAAAAACGATGGTGGTTTATTGAGTCATGTAGAATCCCAAAGAGTATTGGAAGATAAACAAAGCAGAATAGATTTTTTAAATGATAAGCTGCAAAAAGTAAGGAAAATAATTAAAAATTAGTTTATTTTACTGATTCTAATCCACAAGCGTAATTTAAATTTATTTCATTGTTGTTTGAGCAGATAACAGAGGAAGCAGACGTTGTTGCTGCACATGAATAACCAAAACTTACATTTTCCTTTATACATGTATTTGCGGTAAAAGTGGAATTATCAAGTATATGGTGACATTGAAGTTCACATATGCCAATTGCTATCTGTCTATGGTTTTCATATGGGTTAGTGTAAAAAATTGCTGCAGCTATTATCAATGCAACAATTATTATAAGCACTATGTAATACGATTTATCCATAATAACTATTATAAGTAGTTAAATATAAAAACCTCTATCCCTAGAATTATAAAAATAAAAAGTCTTTAAATTAAGAATATACATTAATATTTATGCCTAAGAGAGTATCAGCGCTTGTTATCCGTGATAATAAAGTGCTAATGGTTAAATTGAAAGAACAGGATAAATACATGCCAAGGGCTACTTGGGTTTTTCCTTTTGTTGAATTAAGTGAAGAAAGCAGCCCGAGAAGAGAAATAATATCCTTAATAAATTCATTTTCAATTGATGTGAAATTAACTGGCAATGTTTTTAATTATTATCCAAGTGAAAATCCAAAGTTGCAATACTTTCTCTATGTTATGGATTACTCAAATGGTGAGCCTGAAGTAATGAAACATTTTCAAAGCTATAAATGGGTTCCAATATCAGATATAACAGCTTATTCAACTTCATTTATGGATACTAAGGTTGCAAGGTTTTTGGAAGAAAAAGAAAAAGAATATAACAAGAATTAAACGTACATATTTTGCTCTTCTTCTTTTCTAGATGGTTGATTTACTCTCTTTATTATATTGTTTATTTGAGACAGGGTTTTCTTATACTCTGAAACAAGTTCAGACGTATCTACCTTCACATCAACCATATCTTCAATTGCAGAGATTAAGGCAGCTGCAGCAATCCCGTCAGGTATCTCTGCATGAGTCTCTGCCATAAGTACAATGAAAGGTACTTTTGTCTTTTTGCATATGTTGGCAATGTATGAGTTGAACCCAACCATTGCTCCTTCGGGCAATTTCTTACAATTTTTTATCTCTTTTTCTCCGTAAGTGCTTGCAAAATAAACATCGCTTTTATCTTTTGCTTCGTCTATAGTAAGGCCATCAAGTGCTATTATCTTCTCCGCATCATTTTTTTTGTATATCTCCATTACTTTGTCAGACAATTCTTTCAATGCTGAAAGAGGAATAGGGATTTGTGATGTTATTATCGTGAAATCCTTGCCTTCCAATATTCTTATTGGTGAAAGCATCTCCCCGTCCTTTACTATCGCAAATTGTGCAAGTCCACTTAATTCAATTTCGCCGATATCCTTTACAACACCTTTTTCTTCTAGGAATCTCGCCGCCAAAACAGATATGTATCCTGCGGTTTGGAAAGCTGTTATTATCTTATTTTTTCCTGTCATACCTAATATAAAATGTATTCGTTTAAATATTATCTCTTATTACTAAATGCCTATTGTTCCTAAAACAGGGATATAACCCAAATAAATCAGTATTGTTATCACAACAGGAATAACAAAGAATACTGCCCAATAGACTTTATTCCATCTCCAGACTTTGTATCCATCTAAACCTATGAAAGATATTGAACCTATAGGAAGCATATTGAATGCTGCTAGGTAGAAGCTTATGAAAGCTCCTAAACCCGTTACTAAATAAGCAAAAGCAGTAAATATGCTAATAGAAGAAGTTCCTATAAACGAGTATATTGCTAAGAATAACACCAAGAAGATAGCTCCAACAACAATGTCTATTAAAGGGCCTGCTAAAGATATTTTACCATACCTTTCTGTAAAACCTTTTGGATCCATGTAAGGTTCCCTCGGGTCCGGTTCAAATATTGTAGCGCCAGGAAGCGCAAATATAAATCCTATAAATAATGCCATCACTACTGCTAGTATTAGAAAAAATGGAAACATTCTAAATTGCGCTTCATAACCATAGCTCTGGGCAATGAATTTATGCATAAGCTCGTGCAATATGAAAGCAGCTCCAAGGACTATAAATGAGGCGAGAAAATATACCCAAAAAGCTTTTCCTTGTAAAGGGTAAAGAACAACAGCGAATGCAAAGCTTAAAGCTATCCATGCTATAAAAATATCTTCTATTTCTTTAATTGAAAACCTAGAATGAAAGCTTCTATGCCTTTTTTTCTCATCTGTTCTGTAGTTAATGTTTGACTTGAAAGGAATAAATTCCCACGGCTTCTTTTTTCTGTATATCCTTACCGACGGGCTACCTCTCTTTACTATCTTTATATCTTTTTGCATATTCCTAATTCTACCATCTCATTATATATATTCTCTAGTTCCTTTATATCAAGGTAAAAAACCTTTCTTTTTAGTTGATTTTTATACTTAAATTTTTCTAATTTATCCCTTATATCGTCTTTTGATAGGTTTAGATTACTTCTACTGTCAAGCAGAGCAGAATACAGGTTTTTCTTTTTATGTTGGAATAAAAGCTTTGTAAAAGATAAGAATCCTTCATCAATGTTAATTTTCTTCGGAGTCAGTTTTATTATTATTGATTCTACTGCTGGTTTAGGTCTAAATGAATTCTTGCTTACTTTAGATATTAATTCAACATTACATGTGTACTGTGTAAAGACAGAAATCATAGAATAATCTCTTATTCCCGGGAAAGCAAGCATTCTCTCTCCAAATTCAAGTTGATACATTAAAATAGCCATTCCATTTCCCTTTTTGTTTAGAAATCTTATTATCTTTTCGGTTATTGGCGAAGATATTGCATACGGTAGATTAGATATTATTTTATTAGCATCCATGGGTAAATCAATTGAAAGCGCATCTGCATTTATAAATTCTATATTCTTATTGTCAATCATAGTTCTAGAAAAATCGTATAGGTTAGTATCTATTTCTATTGCATATACTTTTTTTGCAATAGGCGCTATTCTTTTGGTTAATCTTCCATCACCGCTTCCAATTTCTATAACTATGTCCTCTTTTTTAAGGTTTGCTGCAGTGATTATCTTATTAAAGACGTTTTCATCCTTTAAGAAAATCTTTGTATTGTTCATACTAATATCTTTATTACCTGACCGTTCTTCACTGGCGCATCATTCTTTATTTTGAGTCCAGTATCACAGTCTATGGCCCCTTTGTAATTTTTAGCTATATCTGAGTGAATTTTCTGTGCGACATCTCTTGGATTTGCATTTTCGTTTACAAGATATGCATCAGGTAAAACTCTTCCAAAGCCATCCGTTAACCGCCTTTCATCTTCAACTGGGAATACAACCTTATACTTTTTTATTTGAAATACTAATTCGTTTATAGCTTCTCTTATTCCTGTACTGCCATTTTTTTCAATTATCTCTTCTATTATGTTTATAGCCTTTTCTTGTTCTTTACTTAACTCTTTTAATCTTTCTATCTTATTGTTTTTCATTTTTATGAATTCATTCTTTTCTGCCTCTTTTATCGTAAGTTCTGCGGCAGCAGAACATGGCATGAATTGATAGTCAAACCTTTTCTTCAGGCTTTCTATTTTTTCTTTTACATTATCAATAGAATCCATCTTATTGCATAAAACTAGCATTGGTTTATCCATTTTCATTATTAAGGATGCTAAAGCCAGCGCATTTTCTTCATTTATTTCCTTTATGTTTAGTTTCTTTACAGCTTCTTTAACTGTATTAAAGCTTATATTAACACCAGAAAGGTTTTTAAATATCACATTAGAAATATCCTCATTTCCAATATACCTAGATCTCTGTATTATAGAACTAAGCCATTTATTTATCTCGGATTCTACCATTAAAATATCATTTCCAGGGTCAAAATCAGTAGTTCTATTCCCGTTAGAATCAGTTTTGCCTGATATATCTATTACTTCAATTATCGCATCAGCCTCCATTATCTCACTTAGAAATTTATTTCCAAGACCCTTCCCTTCGCTCGCTCCTTCTATTAATCCAGCAACATCTATTATGTCTATAGGTATAAATCTTGTTCCATCTATACATGGTGCATTATGCGGATTGCATTTAACAGAAAATCTATTTTCTGGGCATTGAATAGTACAATATCCAACTCCTCTGTTTGGTTCAATGGTTGTAAAAGGCCTGTCTTCTATTGCTATGTCTTCAAGAGTAAGGGCCTTGAATAAAGTGCTTTTTCCCACGTTAGTTCTTCCGATTATTCCTATCTTCATATTATAATTATTGTACCTATTATTAAATTAGCAATTAAAAACATTATAGTGTAAGCAAGAATTCTCTGTAAATCCATTTTTTTTGCAGAGTAAATACTTGATAATACTATGTTAATTATTATGAGTACGTTACCAGCAAGAAAATAGTAGTCCACTGCGAATTTAAGTAAAATTAATATTACTAACACTTCAGCAGCTATTAATGGATAACTAAATATTTTATCTATTGGAAATTTTCTTAATTTTTTTTCTATTTCTTCCTGTGTTGTTATCCCTATAAAGTAGCCTGCGAGAATGCTAAGTGAAACAACTATACTAAATTCTATCAATTGTATAAGCGAAACCATATTTAATTACTATTGTTAACTATTATTTAAATACAAAGATTAAATTACGTTTATTCATATGGAACAGCCCATTGATACTGAGCAAATAAATATAGAGGAAGAACAAAGTTTAGTTGCTTCTAACAGTATATTTGGTTTTTTAAGATCCGGGTCTAAATTTTTTGTTTCTTTTCTTATAAGCGTATTGCTTGTAAGGTTTCTGGGCCCTACAAATTATGGTTATTATACCGTGGTTGTGCTATATTGGGGATTTGCATCAACTATAGCAGGCCTTGGAAGCGGAGCCGCTATTCAATATGCTATATCAAAGTACAGAGCAAGTAATTCTAGTTCCAATGTAATCTGGGCAGTAAAACATTATTTAATGTTGGTAACAGTCTCATCGCTTGCCGCTTCAATAGTTTTTTTCATGCTTTCTGGATTGATAGGCTCCGTATACCATTCTGCACAAATCTCTTATCTTATAAAAATACTAGCATTTGGTTTGGTATTTTATTCGTTATCCACAAACTTTACTGAACCGTCTTTTATCGGATTACAAAAGATGAATAATGGTTTTTTGACTGGCGTTTTATATGACGTTTTAAGGATCGGACAGCTTGGAGTTGTTTATATAGGCTTTGGTTTAATAGGGGCAATAAAGTTCTACGATATTGTCTATTTACTAGTATCTACAGCTGGACTTTTCCTGCTTTATCGTTCAATAAAAGGTTTTCCAAAGTCTACTAAACCGGAAAAAAGCGATATAGTCCATTTATACGCCTATAGAAACTTTTCATATGTAATTTCTATCGTATCTTTATCTTATGGACCAGTTATAGCGCTTGTTCTTGGAGCAGTAGCTCCAAATATATCATCTGTAAGTTTTTATAGGGTTGGGCTTATAATGGCGGGCATTTTAGCTTTACCAGCTTCTGCAATCGGTTCGGCGTTTTTCGCATCCATAACCAAATTCTTTCAGAAAAAGGAATTTGATGGGTTTTACAGAATGCAGAGAAGCCTTGTAAAATATTCTTTTATGGTAACCTTTCCATTGGTCGTCGGATCAATAATATCTGCTCCGCGTTTGATTTCTTACCTTTATAAATCCTCATTTATTGGCGCTGAAATTCCGTTTATAATATTGCTTATACCTGTATTGGTTTCAAGTGTATTTGGGCCTATAACACAGGTTTTGAGTGCAACAGGAAAGCAAAAATACATGATGTATTCTACAATAACGGGGGCGGTTGTTGGTATAGCTTTGACAATTCTCTTAGTTCCAATATTTTACGATGTTGGCGCTGCAATAGCATATCTCTTTGTTACTGTCTCTATGCTTATAGTAAATCTTGTTCTGGTTTCAAAGTATATAAAGATAACATTACCGTTTAAGGATCTTGCTAAAAGCGTAGTAGCTGTGCTTTTAATGGCAGCTTTTCTCTATTTTATATTAGAATTTGTAAAAAAATTAGCTTATCTTCCGCTTCTTCTTATATCTTCCTTGATAGTATATGTAGTAATATTATATCTTATCAGAGCAATAAGCAATAAAGAGGTAAGATTTGTAATAAAAATTTTCAAAGCGGATAAATTCATTAAGATGCTTTATAAAAAGTATTAATTGTATCACTGTTTAAATAAAAAAATGAAATTAAATGTTAATGCCGTCGATCTAGAGTTTGATGAGGACAATAGAAAACTTTTTGCAGATGGAATTGAAGTTCCTTTTTCTGTTCGAAAAGTAAGTGAAATGAAAGATGTTTTATTCAATAAGGAATTTATAACTCCTAAGAACAAAAATGATATATTATATAGAATGTATAGAGGAGCAGGCGTGGATAAAAATGCAACAGTATTCTCTGCGCATAACATAAGATATGATGTTACAGTTATAGAAAACTATGATCTGGGTGGAGAATTCACAAAAACTCTTGGACATTATCATCCAGTAGTAAAAGATGGTTTGGCTTATCCAGAACTTTATGAGGTTATAAGTGGAGAAGTAGTATACTTACTTCAGAAAAGAAATGAAGATAATAGCTATGATTTACAGCTAGTTCATGCTAAGGCTGGCGATAAAGTAATAATGCCCCCAAATTATGGACATTTTTCGATAAATATTGGAGAAGGCCTGCTTATAGAAGCTAACCTCGTTAATTCAACATTTAAATCAAATTATAAACCAGTTCAAGAAATGGGAGGCGGTGCTGTTTTTCTCCTTAAAAACGGTAATGTAATTTTAAACAAAGAATACAAAGAAACTACCTTGAAACACATGGAAGCGGAAAAGATACCTTTCTTAGATTATACAAAAAGTATATATGACGAGTATATTGCGCATCCCGAACATTTTATATTCCTAAACAAGCCAGAATTTCTATTTTCAACGCATGATTCTTGGGATATTGAAACACAAGACTTTTAATTAGAAAGCTTTAATAATTATAAATAAGTGTTTTATATATTTGGATTATGGCTGAAAATGATGATTTAAAAAAGATTAAAGAGGATGTTTTAAAGGAAGAGAGTGAGATAGAATCAGCGATAAAAAAGGAAGAGCAAAAAATAAAACAGGAAGAAAGAGAAGTAAAAAAAGAAGAGATAAAAATAGAGAAGTTAAAGGAAGAGGAAAAAAAATTAGAAGAGATAAAGGAAGAAACATCAAAGAAAAAAATAAGCGAAGTAGAGATTGAACTTAATCTCTCTGGTTTTAAAACTGTTGGTAATACAGCATACAATATACTAATAAAGAAAAAAGTTCTATTTTACATTCTTTTAATAATAGCAGTAACAATTGGTTGGTATGTGCATACTGCAAGCGTACCTGCCTTATTAAACCCTCTTTCTTCTAATTCGTCAGTTATAGGTAATAATTACTTAGGAATGGGAGGTTCTTTGTCTGGTTTGGATCCATATATATTTTATATACAGATGCAGAATATACTTAAGACTGGAAATGTTCCGGCAATCAATCATCTAGAGTATCTCCCATTAGGTTTGCCTTCAAGAACTGATGAGTTAATGGTATCGTTTTTCGGAGCTTATTCTGCAAGGCTTATTGATCCAATAGTAAAAGGAGCAGTGCCAATGACCTCTTTCATGTTTTTACCGGCATTCTTTGCCATTTTCTCAGCTTTGCTTCTTTTCCTAATACTTTTAGAATTATTCGCTGATTATTGGATGGCTACAATAAGTGCATTTATTCTTCCAGCGTTTCTAACGTTTTTAAGTCGTTCGACAGCTGGTTTTTCACAGAAGACTTCTTTAGGTTTTATGTTTATACTTCTTACAATTTTCTTCTTAGTTAAATCATTGAAATCAAAAAGAACAAGAAGCAAGATAATTTACGGTTTAGCAACAGGTATAGCAACGGGTTTGGCGACTGCTGCAAGTGGTTACAGTGAATATTTGATACTTATGATCCCAATAATATACATAGTGGTTATACTCTTGGGATATGCAAAGAAAGGAGATCTATTAGCTTACATATTATTTGCTGTTTGGGTTCCTATAAAGGTAAGTTTCGTGACTTTTACGTTCTCTGATGTAATACATAGTGCGTTGTATTATCCTATGCTTTTTGCATACGTTTTAGTTATTTTCAAGCTGATAATATACGATAGGTATAAAAGTAAACTTAAGATACCTCTCATAAATAATGGCTTCTCTGCATTAATTTACAGCGTTTTAATTTCTTTGGCTCTTTTAGCTTTAACAGGGCTAAAGACACTTGAACATGCTTTCTCTAGAGTATCCTCTGAATTCATTCATCCTTTGGGTGTTGGGATCGTTAATCCAGTAACTGAGACAATTGCAGAATATGCTCCTTTAAATTTAACTCAAAGAATTCAGGACTTTAATTTTCTAGTTGGTTCTCTTGGTATAAATTTCTTAATATTCTGTGCTGGGGCTGCATTTCTTTTCTTTATATTATTGAAGAGATTCAAACATTGGTATATACCATACTTATTAGGGGTTCCATTTATATTGATGTTAAACGGCGGTACATTTAGTTATAATGCCGCTGCTTATTCATTTCTTTTTATATTTTTAGCATTGGAGTTTATCCCATTGGGCTACATATTCTTCAATAAAAAAGAGATAGATTCTAGAAGAGTATTGAGTTTTATCATATTTCTTACCTTAATATCGCTCATTATGACAATAGTTTTCTGGACAATGAGTTCATCAGCTAATAATTATAAATATGCAGCTTTGTCACTTGTAGTAATACTGGCTTTTGAGTTTGCATTTGACAAGCAGGAAGATGCAAATTTAATTTCGCTACTAGCTATAGTGCCATTTATCCTATTTACAGCTACTGTGATACTTTCAAATGTAGAGAGCAGGTTATTAGAACCTACCGAACTCGGAGCAGCAATAATAATACCATTTGCATTCGTTTACTTCTTTAGAAACTCAATAGGTTTAATAGGTCATTTTAATATCTCTAAGAACAGTAGAAACATAATATCTGCGATTATAATAATAATTGCAATAGTTATAATAGCCGTTGATTTGCATTCAAGCTTAGCTCTTTCATATCAAACAGCACAATCTAGTGGTAGCGGACTTCTTTTGTGGGGGCCTACTTTGCAATGGATAAATTATAATACTCCTACAAATACATCAATAATTTCATGGTGGGATTATGGTTATTGGGAAGAAGCAATAGCAAATAGGACAGCTGTAGCAGATGGGAGTAACGCTTACGGATATCAATCAATGATAGCTAAGTATTTCTTTGAAGCAACTTCTCCTTACGTTTATTCAACATACTTACATTTCATACATCAACCAACATACGCAGTTATAAGTGGAAGTGAAGTGGAAAAATTCTCGGCTATATCTACAATAGCTTTGAAACCTACTTCATTCACCCCCATGGAAGAAGTTAATGCTACATTGAATACACAAAACATAGGAAATGCAGGCTACAAATATATTTTAGAATTTGGAGATTTAAACGGCCAAATAGCCCCACTGTATTCTAATGCTACAATAAAAGGTTTACCAGGAACTGCTAATAACGATATACTAATTGAAGTTCAAATACCAGTAAATGCAAGTAGCACCGGAAGGATAACTGCTATGGGAGAGCCTTATGGTATATTATACAATCAACTGACAGCTACATCCTCATCACCATTACCATTAGATTATAACTGCGTTTATAGTGTTGGGTGTAAAAACGTTAAAAATGGCAGCATACCTGGAGGCATTATGCTTTTGAATGCAAGTAATTCTGTTAATCTGCATATCGGGGGAATAAAGCAAGCTCCTGGTGGTTATGAGAATTTACCAATAAATCTGTCACAATTTGGAAATGTACCCGCATTGCTTTACATGCCGAATGAGACTCTTAATACCTTATTTGTAAAACTTTATTTACTAAATGAAAGTGTTCCCGGGTTTAAGCTGCTTTACACAGACAACTTACCAGTGAATTCTTGGTTAAGTATACAAAACCAAGTGCTTACAAATATAAATGTCTATGAGATAAATTACACCGCTTTGAGTAAGTATGTACTTACAGGAAAATGTTCAGTTTCTCCTTCCTCAGTTAACTACTGTGATAATCTAAGCTATTTACCAAAGGTATTTGCAAATAATAGTAACCTTATAAATAATACACCAATTAATTAATCATGAAAGTGATAGTTTCGGGTTTAACGGCCTCTGGCAAATCCAGTGTATCTAAAATGCTAGCAGAAAAGTTTGGATTAAAATACTTTTCGGCTAGTTCAAAACTCAGAGATATCTTACCAAAAAAAGATTTTCAAGTATGGGAATCAAAGAAAGGGATAGATGCTGTAAAATTACGTTTGAGAAATCCAATTTATGATAAAAAATTGGATTCGTTTATATTATCATATTTTAAGAGAAGCAACAATATAATAATAGACAGTTGGGTTGCTGCGTGGAAAATAAAAGACAGAAAAACAATTAAAATATACATAAAGGCAGACGATAAGATGAGAGCAATGAGGGTAAGCAAGAGAGATAAAATCCCATTTAAGAAAGCTTTCAATTTTATGAAAGAAAAAGATATGCTAACTGCTAGGATTTACAAAAAAATATATAATATCGACGTAAAAAATGATTTGGCCCCTTTTGACTTAGTTATTGACTCCTCATATTTAGATTTAGAGAGTTGTTTGAATATTTGTTCAGATTTTATTTTGAAACAAAGAAAGATAAAGTTTTAATTCTTTGGATTTAATCTAATGAAATGAAACTGCCGCTTGAAGGACTAAAACAAGAGGTTTTCTCTATCAGAGAGGAGGAAACCGACATAAAGTACGGTAAGTTTCCAAAGGAAAGAAGCATAGAAGAAAGGATAGATTACGGATTTATCTTATTAGATAAGCCTGCGGGTATAAGATCTAAAACTGCAGCTTATATAGCAAAGAAGCTTATGGCCAACCTCTCGGTAAAGAAGATTGGTTACTCAGGGACTTTAGAAGATTGAAGAAATCCTAATGTAACCGGCCTATTACCGATGGCTATAAACAATGCTACAAAGGCGCTTTCAGTGCTTCTTCTTGGTGGAAAAGAATACATTGCTCTAATGCACCTGCATAAAGAAGTAGATGAGCAATTACTTAGAGATACGTTTAACAAATTCATAGGGAAAATAATGCAATTACCACCAGTTAGATCCCATGTTAAACGGCAGTATAGACAGAGAGAGATATACTATTCTGAGATATTGGAAATAGACGGAAAGAATGTTCTTTTTAAGGTGGGTGTTGAATCTGGAACTTACATAAGAAAGCTTATACATGATATAGGAAATGATCTTGGTGTGGGCGCACATATGACAGAACTCAGAAGAACAAAGGTTTCAACGCTTACAGAAAAGGACAACCTAGTCACACTGCAAGATTTAGAGGATGCAATTTATTTTTATGAAAAGGAAAACGATAATAGGTTGTTAAATAAATGTATTGGTAACATAGAGACAGCAATAGACTTTTTACCAAAGGTCTTTGTATCAGACACTGCAGTTGATCCAATCTGCCATGGTTCCCCGCTCGCCGTCCCAGGAGTAGTTAAACTTACAGATTTCGATAAAGAAGAGGTTGTAGGGATAATGACGTTAAAAGGAGAACTTATAGCACTTGGCAAGTCTGTATTGTCGGCAGAGGAAATAAAAGCCGTTAAAAAAGGAGTAGCCGTTAAGACAGACAGCGTAATAATGAATTTAGGAACCTATCCTCAATACAAAAGGATTAATTAAATCTGTATATTAATTATGCTATATGGGGTGGTGATCTAGCTTGGTATGATGCTAGCTTCGGGGGTTAGTTGACCTGGGTTCAAATCCCAGCCACCCCAATTATTTATTTTGCCAGATCAAAAGAACTTAAAACAAGGCAGATATTAACAATTTTTGTTTTGTCTAGAGGTCTTAATAACTAATGTTTATTCGTGAATAGCTTAATTAGGCATTACGAAGAAGAGATGTGGCAATTATCGATATAATTATAGTTGCCAATATAACTATAGAGTAAGCTAAAT
Organism: Candidatus Woesearchaeota archaeon; assembly: GCA_964641875.1. Classification (GTDB taxonomy): domain Archaea; phylum Nanobdellota; class Nanobdellia; order Parvarchaeales; family Parvarchaeaceae; genus Parvarchaeum. The sequence goes on from CAZXLU010000020.1 coordinate 15,141, forward strand.
TTGTTATAACCCCAATTTCAAATGCTACAGTGGCAATTGCTATTCCAACTGCCCCCCTTCCGTTTATTATCGCGCTGGTTTTTATCTTCCACTGCCTTTTCTTTATTTTCATAACCTTTCCGGAAGAGAAGTAATTTAGCACTACTGAAAAGGCTATCACAGAAACTGAGATAATTATTATTGCCGGCATATAAACTTCAAGAGAGTGGAATGAAGAAACGTCAATTCCAGCTATTCCAAAGAAGATAGGTATGAAGAAACCATCATTCATCCTTTTTATCGTTCTATTAACTTTTCTAAACAGGGTTTTGCCTATCAAGCCTTCATGTATGATTAAACCGGCAAAGAAAACTCCTATTATATAATTTACTCCTATTAACTGTGATATACCTCCGATTAGCAGGCCTATGACAATTATCATGGCATAACCGAAATGCTCACTTTTTAATATTTTTCTAGATTTTGTTAGTTGTTTTCTTAGTTTTTCGCTTCCCCTATTCAGGATTTTATCCACATTTAAGAATATTATAAGGAAAGCTATAAAATAGACAACCAGTAATATCGCATTTAATGCATTTTTATAGGTTATCCCCAAGAGCAAAAATGCGATTACATCAGTTATTACTGCTGAGCCTATAATGGTTATCCCCTTAGAGTCTCTTGCGAGCCTGTATTTCATAATAAGAACAGATATTATTGATATCGAAGGCACTGCTATCGCCAGTGAAACTATAAAATCCTGTCTTAATCCAAAGTGCAGCAGGAAAACTGAAAGCAGGACAGAAAGAACTAAAGGCAAAATAAAACTGGTAATAGACATCTTAAGCGAAGGTTTAAGGTATTTTATAACTGATTCGGTTTTCATTTCTATACCCAGTAAAAATATTATAAAGAAAAGCGAAAGTGAAGACAATGCTTGTAATTCCAGGTTATTTTGTATCAAATTAAAGACAAAAGGGCCTATTATTAAACCAGCTATAAGGTAACCGACAACCGATGGAAATTTAAGCTGTTCAAACATTTCTCCAATAATTATTGATGCCGAAAGTACTATCAAAATCTCTATTATTATGTTTAATGCCATGTTTTTAAATTGTTTTAAATGTATAAAACTATTTTTATACTATAAATACATTAGTTCCGAAAGTAATATAATTGGTAAATAGGAGGAAAGTTGGAAAGTGGCTTACACTTTCAGAACTAATGAAATAGATTATGAGATAGTAAGCGTTTTATTGTAGGCTTATTTTAGATTATAATGCAGAGGTAGCGAAGCGGTCAAACGTGTAAGGCTAAGGACCTTATGGCTTAGGCCTTCGAGGGTTCAAATCCCTCCCTCTGCATTTACTTTTAATCTAAATACAAAACTAAAATTTGTGATTAAAAAAGTATAAATACTAAGTATATTTATAAAATAGAATTATGTCAATAACTGGAAATGGTTTACACAGACGTTCGAGAAGGAGATTAAAGTTGGATATAAATCAGAGGGGTAAAATTGATATAAAAAAGGCCCTACAGTCCTTTGAACTCGGAGATAAGGTTGTAGTAGATCCAGATTCAAGATTCCAAAGAAATCTTCCCCAGAGGAGTTTTTTCGGCTCTGTAGGGATAGTAGTAAAAAAGAAAGGTAAAGCATACACTATAGAGGTCGAGCAGCAAGGCAAGCGACCTAAAAGAATAGATCTATTGCCTATGCATATAAAGAGGCTTTGAGTATGGAATATGAGATAATTGATGAAAAATTTATAAATGAAACAGAAGTTAAGGAAGAGTATATTGATTTCATAGATAAGGGTAGCGAATATGGTAAAAAATTACTCGATCATATACAAAAAAACATAAAAATCGATGATTTTCAAAAAGTTTTCGAAGAGCTGTCGGCACTAAATCTTAATATAAGGGATGATTATCTAAAGATGATAATAGATATAGCACCTACATCTACCGATCAAGTTAGAGCAATAATTGCACCATTAAAACTTACTATAAAGGAAGATGACTTAAAAGCAATACTTTCTGTGCTAAAAAAGCATTTATAACTGAGGAAAAACCCTTTATATTATGGGAAAGGACGAATATGGTTATGTTTTAGAATATCTCCCCTTTGGTCTTCCAGATTCAAAGGATAGAAAACCCCTAGCAGTAATACTTACAGATTCACTTGGTTTGCTTTTGGTTGCTTTAAAAAAGGATGTAAAGGTCGATGTAGGTAAAAATGTTTACATCGGAGAGAATAAGAGAGATGAAGTACATCATATAATACAGAGAATAACTCCAGATAAGCTTAGTGGGAGTGGTTTATCCGAATTAAATCAAAAAATAGAACTAATCGTAAAAGAAAATGAACCTAAATTTATCGGAATAATAAACAAATTAGGTTCCGTAAATATAAGGTTACATTCTCTTAATCTCTTGCCAGGAGTGGGCAAAAAAATGGTACAGAAAATATTAGAAGAAAGAAATAAAGAGCCTTTCAAGTCTTATGAAGACTTTGATGAAAGGGTTGGATTTTCACAGAATATCTCAAATAGCATAAAAGAAAGGATTATGGAAGAACTGGAAAACAAGGATAAATACCACATATTTACTTAGGGGTTGTAGTCTAACCAGGCAGAATCAGCGGCTCCAGTTAATCTGGAAAAATGACGTTAAGGATGATTAAGAAGAAACCGCTTGATCCAGGTTCAAA
>CAZXLU010000021.1:0-1366 GCA_964641875.1 Candidatus Woesearchaeota archaeon
TAAGTGAAAAACTGAGATATCCGAAGGCCTCGGGTTCAATCCCCGACCCCGGCACACTACTAAAGGTTCAATGTGTTACCGAATAAGGCATTAGATTTTTTATTTTGCTTATATACTCCAGATCCTGTTTTTGTAATATAAAAATAACATTATATAATTAATAGATTATATTTTAATTTAGATATAAATAAAGATATAAATGAATATATGATGATTATACATGGAAAAAATAGAAATAAATGGTGTAAGCCTTGTGTTAAGTATCTATTAAGCAAATATGGCGCACTCACCCAGAATAAATTACAGATACTATCTTCCTTCGTTGAATATTAATACATTAAAAAATATGGAATTAGATTATCAAATATATCATTTAAGGTTTATCATTATACGGCTCATTCTGAGGATATAAACAATATTGAAGACATGGAGGAAGGCATTACAATAAAAGAACAGACCAATACTAATATTTCAAAATGGAATTACAAACAATAGATATTATAGATCATATCATAAACCCCCACATAGCTCAAAACTGGGAATATCTTCATGGTCTCGCAGATAAAACAGACCTATATCTCGATGCGGAATATTAGATAGCCCTATATACCTAGATGTCTATGCATGGCATTACAGTGAAGTCAATTCTGTAACTTTCTGGAAAAATGCTGCCTAGATCGATAAGGAAAATATAAAGAAAGGCATATACGGGAAGCACATAATAAAAGGAGATTCTAACATCTATTATCTATTTTCATGATATAAACTACGGCAATCATTCTATTGATGTATTAGCTATGCCTAGCAATATAAAAATATTAAAGATCGGACCAAGAGCGAAAGTATTATATTTATGCTTGAACTTATTTTCTAATGGTAAAAGCACATTGTAAGACATTAGTAATTATTGTGGTTATTGTTTTTCTATTTATTATAGTTATTCCTTCCGATGTTTCAAATGGGCACTCTTCCACTAAAAATTCATTGAAAGGCTCTTTAGATATAAAGTATAGCACTATTAGTGCTGACCCATCTGTTCATCTTTATAGCAACGGAAATGGTTATGTTGTTTTTAGCGCAAATTACACAGTCGATGGTATAGAACATTGTAGTTTTGATAATGATAAAAGTCAGAATTTTAATACAAACGATGTACCGACTGGAACCGTATTCCATTTGGTTTCATCGCCAAATTCAGGATATGCCTTGCAAAAATGGATAGGATCCGTAAATAGTACAAACAATTCTATCTATATTACAAGTAATAAAAACATTAATGAGGAAGCAATATACCAAAAGGAAGCCTTATTTTCAGTCACATTCACTGAATGTGGGATCCCAACAGGAGACAGTTGGTGGGTTAATT
>CAZXLU010000021.1:1466-17712 GCA_964641875.1 Candidatus Woesearchaeota archaeon
ATGAAACAGCCACTTTTGATATTCCGCATTACTCAGTCACATTCACTGAATGTGGGATCCCAACAGGAGACAGTTGGTGGGTTAATTTCAACGGTCAGAATATTACCTCATCTACTTCCACAATAACATTTAATGTTCCTGATGGAACATATAGTTATACTGTCCAGTCTATGGGGACATATGGAGTTAATTACAATCCAGATTCGTCATCTGGAACTGTTACAGTTGACGGTTTTAATCAAACACAGTATATTTATTATTATCCAGAATATTATCTTCATGTAACAGTATCACCATCAAACTATGGAACAATAAGTCCTGGTTCTGGATGGTACTCTTCTGGCGAATATTTGGATTTATTGGCTAGTCCTAATTCAGGTTATGCATTCTCATCATGGAAGGGTACAGGATCGGGAAGTTATACTGGAACATCAGATTCAGCAAGCATCACAATGAACGGACCTATAAATGAAACAGCCACTTTTGATATTCCGCATTACTCAGTCACATTCACTGAATGTGGTTTGTCTATAGGTACACCATGGTATATGAATTTAACAGAAAGTAATGGAACTGTTTACAGTTCAGGTCTAGTGACATCTTCCTCATATACATTCAATTTGACAGATGGAACATATTCTTATACTCCTTCCTCTATAAGCACTTATTATGTGCATACTGGGGTATTTACCGTTATTGGCAATTCCCAAAATATTTTTGTTAATTACATGAAAGATGCCTATCTATCACTATCTGTTATGCCATCATCCGCAAATATATCAATAAACGAGCACAATGCTACACTTATAAATGGCAAGTACTCAGAATATGCCATCCAGGGATATTACTACATAACCGTAACTGATCCAGGCTATAAACCCTATTCAAACCTTGTATACCTATCCTATAATGGAACATACAGCTATAACATATCCCTGACACCAATAAAAGTATACGGATACCTTACAGGCACAGTACTGCCGGGAAATGCAACAATAACAGCAAATGGAATAGGCATACCTGTAATGAATGGGTACTTCAATGCATCATTATCACCGGGAACATACTATATTACAGTAACAGCACCTGGATATAACGGTAATATATCTGTAGAGAGAATAACACAGGGCAAGGTAACGCCACTAACAGTAAAATTAGCAAAAACCCCATCCACAGTAAAGGCTGTAACAGTATTTGGATATGTTTCACAGGCCAATGCATCAGTGACAGTAAACGGAATATCCGCATATGTCAATTCCACAGGCTACTATTCCATAGCTGTTCCATCCGGAAATGTAATAATATCAGCATATGACCCAGGATATTATCCATACTCAAAGACAGTAGACCTTACATCATCACAGGTAATCAATATAACACTAATAAAAGAGCCAACGGCAACATCAACAGAAACAGTAAGCGGCATAACATCATCTGGATACAATGTAACAGTTACAAACCTCACAGCGAATAATGGATACATATCAATGGATTATAATGCCACAGTAAACGGAACACTAACAGTACTGCTTCCATACAGTGAAATAAGGAATGCAACGATTGCCGATATATTATCCAGCAAAGTCTACATTGATGGCACATTATACACAGATTTTGCAATAACAGTAACATCAAATGGTTCAGCAGTTCTGACAGTATACAACCTTGCAGGAGACCCTGCACTTTACTGGAAGTATTCGTCTGCAGCATCTCTTCCACAGTACTATAATGTAACATTCACGGAGACAGGATTAAGCTCAGGAACAACATGGTCTGTAACCCTGAACAGTGTAAAAGAATCATCCACAACCTCAACAATAGTATTTACCGATATAACAAATGGAACATACTCTTACACAGTATCCAGTGTATCAGGCTATACGATATCACCATCATCAGGAAACATAACTATCCATGACTCCAATACTACCAAATCAATAACATTCACACACAATACACCAAAGAAAATACCATCTAAACTATCAACAATTGATATCTATGTCATAATAGGTGCAGTTGTTGCTATTGCTGCTATAGGGGGTGCAGTTATGATTATGAGAAGGAAAAGATAATTTTAATATTCTATTTTTGTTAATATTTGTTTATATAACTTACCACATCTCATATTTTAACAAATGACTATTTTTTTCTATCTGTTAGATTTTTATCAGATACAATACTGAGTATTAAGGGGTGATTATGCAAATATCGTGAAAAACACGGCATTGGGTAGGTATCTGCTTGTTTCTGTCGCAAAATAAGAACATTTATAAGACTCCAAATAAATTAGTAATTAAGGTGAAAAAATGGCTAGTGGATTCGGATTAAGCGTACCAGGCATTCTGGCTCTAATTTACAAGACCATCATCGAACCAATAATTCATGATGTAATAGGGGCATTTTCAGTCCTTATCGGCGACTCTTCAACCGGGCTTGGCAATGCAACGGTTACTATGTTCCAGCAGTGGTCTCAATCACTCTATGGAATCGGAATCTGGGCACCGGTAATCTTTGTAGTTGTCCTGGGGACAGCAGGCGGCGCTGTATACTTCTTCCTGGATGGATATGGCGCTGAAAAAGATGTGCTAGGCGCAGAGCGGGATGCTTAAATTTAGTTGATTATAGATGGTGTTTTATTTTTTAAATATTTTATTCAAATCAAGCATAGGTTATTCAACTGCTACAGTTGGAGTTTTCACGTTTTTTTATAAGTTAATTTTATCATTTTTTGAGGCAATTGAAACTGTCATAGTTACAAACAGCAATGATGTTGCAGGGATATTTGGCGGCGGCATATCCCAGATTTTTGACAATTATGCCAATTCTATGCTCGGGCTCGGAATCTGGGCACCTCTTGTCATGATTGTTTCCATAGGCATAGCTGGAGGAATAATATATATTATCCTGGATATGGCAGGAAGTGTGAGGGCGATAGACTAATGTCATTGTTAGGTGCAATAGGTGGTGCCCTTTCATATGTAGGGGGCACGATTTCAAATGCCATTACAGGCGGTGCAAAGGCTGTATACAACGCATTTATTGGTGGTGTCAACCATATAATGAATGTTGGGTCGAAGCTTGCCCTGAGTGCTGAGGAAAAAATCATAGAGCAGCTTTTCGCCTTTGTGGTTTCTGCATTTTCTTTTTCATCAAGTGCAATAACTGATGCAGCCACTGACTTTGTCAATAGCACGGTTTACCTTGCATCCTTTGCAGGCCCCTTCGGCCCAGTCATTGCTTTCGTAATTCTTGTGGGGTGCATTGTGGGGGTATCCATTGCGGTGCATCTTATAATCACGTTCATGTGACTGTGAAGCAGTGTTCTTTTATCACTTCCTGGGTGGTTTCCAGCCTCTCTGCCTCATTCTCTTTCTTGTATCCCGTGCGATATCCGATTCAATCCTGTGCTCTACATTAGACAGCATTGCATAAAGGAATAGTGAGCCAAATATCCCGATAATGCTGGCTATAACAAGGAAGGCAGTCTGCTTGAACGACATATTCAGGTTGAAGTAGCCTACAGCAGACTCTATCAGTGCGAAGAAAAAGCTTTCAAATATCGCTGCCATGTAAAGCATTGGATCCTTCAACATTTTCTCATTCATAGTTAGTTATTAATTTGTTTGGAGTCTTATAAAGGTTATTTCTCAATTCATAAGTATGAAAACCTATCTTTCCATTTATACTTTCTAAAATGAAAACACTTAATGGCATAATTCTACCTGAAATAGATTTCAATTCATAAAACCCCTTTAAAACCCCTATGAATTTCACGAATAACGGCATATATCAGGATAGTCTAAGAATGAATTCCACTAATAGAACTAAAAATATACTTTAGATCAAAAAAAATCATTAGCATAGATAGCGATTTAAATATTTTATTGGGTATTATTCCTATAAAACCATTATTTTAGATATTTCTCCAGTCTTGAAAATTTGCCAGGAAATTCATTTAATATTGACTTAAATAAAGAGTATTCATCCTCATATGCAAATAATGATCCATTGATCTTCTCAAATCTATTATCTTCTCTATATTGTTTTGGAATTCTAATTCTAAGAGCTGACCAATCGGTACCGGTAAATTCCTCGCCGTTGAAATCACTAAAATCTTCAAATCTGTCATAAAGGTCTATGAATGGTATTTCAACAAACTTTGGATATGGCAGGGCAATGCAATAGATTAACGTAACATTAATGCCGTTATTGTTTAAGTATAAAAGGCGATTAATTTGAGTCCTTTCAAATTCTATCCTATAATCAACCTTTGGCCCATATTGGCTCTTTATTTCACTAACTATTAATCTATGGCCTTGTAGCCTTAAAAGTTCCAACCTATTTGAAGAAACTATTTTAGATGCAGCCAATAGAATAATTTTTTTATTGAATAATTCATAGTTATCTTTAATAGTGAATGATTTCCTGATAGATTCGGTGTAACCTTGACCGTTATAAATCATACTGCCTTTGAGAATACCGAATACCCTTTCTTTGATGGCCTCTAAGTCTACATCTAAAATCCTCAAGAGGAGTTTTAACTGATCTGTATATTCATCTAGCAGATCAAGCCCCCATTCATATGCGTAGGCATTATTATGGTACATGGTAAAAATACTATTTGGGAGGAAATGTTTTCCAATTAGATTTTCCATATAAAATCCGAAAGGTTGCCTAAATTTCTGTTTCAATGTGTTATCCACGTAATGCATATTTTTTTAACATGCATTAATGTTGCATTTAGAAATGTATGATTAATTGCTATTATGGCATGTCAATTTTAAATATGTTTTAATTTGCCCCTGTTTAACACTCAAAAGGTGTAGACATTTTCTTTGTAAGAATTATATGTTCAGTGCATCTAATTTTCCTGTCTATTTTTGATTAATCCTCTTAGTTTTTTCTTTTTATGTTTTACTTTAATAATAATTCTATAAGTTTGTATTATTTGCATTCAAAAGAGGTATTTCTCCCTGTTATTTAATGATCAATTCATTATTAACAGGGGGTTTATATTTACACAAAATATGGTACACAACCTCACCATTTTCTTCAGGCGTTTCCTTTTCTATATATTCATGGTTAATTCTCATTGTTTTCTAATAATTATTCAACTCATTGAAGAATATATCCTTTATCCACATTAGGCATATCATTCCATTATTTGTTGGAATACGAGAAATATCTTTTTCTATCAGAATTTCTGGATCACTTGATATTTCCTATAAGATATTATGCGTTAATTTGGGTTTGAGAGATTCCAGTGCATCCCTTATCATTTTTTTAGCTATTCCCAGTATTTTCTATATACATGCTACATAATCCAAATACAATCCTTGTTTAATCTGCAAGGTTTTGATTTATCTATATCTTCTAAAGGAAAGTTGGCATTCCTCATCAGCAATATGAAAAACAGTTATAGAAATATGATTAGAATAGAATATAAAATCATGCAATTAAATGTGCAGTCCTCACTTACTTTAGTCTAATTTACCTGTGTTGAATTTCCGTCCAATATCAAGAATTTCGTTGTATTTTTTACCTTCTTTAATAGCATTTTTTACCATTTCTATTCTCTTTACGATACCGTCTTTAAAGACATTAAGTGAAACTACCGGAATTCCATTAATATGCCCACTCATTTGACCTAAAGCATCAACAACGGTAGCATAGACAACACTTGAACCGTGTATTTTGTTTAAACCTATTATTTCCTCTTGAAGTTTAGAGCTTTTCATTACCTCTACAGCAACTACCGGATATTCAAATTTACCATAAGAATCATCAATCCAACCGCCAACATCAACCCTTATTTGTTGACCGTAATATTGCTTGTAATTCCCGAAACCAACATTTCCGTATCCGAAAATCCCATCCACACCTGGTTTATTTCTAAGTTTCTGCCTTTGCCAATCATAGAAATCATACTGCGCATTTTCATAGAATACAACCTCGGGATAAGCTTCAATGCCTATTTGCTTAAGATATTGAACTATCTCATTCTTAATCTGGATGTGCCCCTGCGATTCTGGCAATTTGGTTTGAATATTAGAATAAGTTCTATTCTTTTTATTCAAATACTTATTGACACTTCTATCAACGAATCTTTGAAGAGTGCTTTCCATTACATCATTCTTATCTTTAATTTTAATATCAACAAGGTCATCAAAGTTAATGTTGTGAGATTCTTTTAGCCATTTAGGCTTGCTAAAAATATAATCGGTCAGCGTCATTTTATAGCGTTCAGCAAAGATGCATATGGTCTTTTTGACATATTTTGGGACGTTATAAAGTTCGCCATCTGAAAAATATAGCGTAATATCATATCTATCAGGGCATTCCCATGACCAATTCTCATCTCTGCCTTCTATTCCATCACTCATACAAATTTAATGCCTAAAGGGCTTATATATCTTTTTACCCAAGAGAATAAAAATACCAAAATATGGCAATAATGCAGAATCATGCCACTTTCTGTTAATAAATTGTGGGAAAACTAAAACCTCAACTAGAATTGCTTTTGGGTGCTATTGACTTCAAAATCCCAGCAATGGTAACTCTGTTCAAAGCGTGTTCGAGAGTATAGTATATAGATTCATTATGGATTTGAAAAACAGCTATTCTAATGTATTGTTTTGCTTTATTAATTTCATGAACGGCCCTTTAAATTATGTCTACACCGTAAATAAATTCCATTATGTATCAATCAATATCTTTCAAAGGTAGGGTCTTTAAAGTCATATGGTTCATCCCCCACTCTTTCGACCCCAGGATATATCGGTATTGTGTGTTGGTCCTTTCTTAAACTAAATAAATGAAACTCAATATAATCGCCCTCCCTAATACCTACGCTTTCAATAAAACTCTGTGAAATTTTCAAAGCGTACATTTTGCCTCCAAACATATTGGTATAAGAAAAAACTTCAAATTCAAAATCCTTATTGGTATTTGCCACCAAGGCATATACATTATGTCTACCACTAGATTCATAATGTGTCCTCTTTTCAAATATCCTTATATCCTTACATACTACAATGTCACTCTCTTTTATATTATATGCTCTAACAGTTTTTCCATTTAATATAACGTATAAATAGTGATAAACATTGGAAGCGTCATCATAATCATAACTTTCATAAACTTTTGCAACATAGAATTCTGGCATAGTAAAATTAATTCATTTCAGTTATTAATACTTCTCCCTTAATTTGTTATACTCATTACAGAAATATATATTTCTCTTCATTTCCTTTACAATAATTTCATACTTTACGACTGTTATATTAAGGATTTTAACAAAAAGTGGCGGATTTTATTGTTATAAAAACCAAGCATATTATCATTGCATACCTACTAAAACTAAAAAAAGCCACTAATATTATTACATTTTTTATTTGTTGTTTTTTATAAATTCATTAAGTATTTCCATTAGTTCAGATAGGTTCTGTTGTTAGGTGTTTATTTTCTGTTCTAATTTGCCAACCATTTTTATCAACTCATCAATGTTTGCCTCATTTCTATATGCATTTTTCCTGTCTTCTGTTAATTTATCAATTGTTTTCTGTATTTCATCCATGCGCTTTTCAAGACGTTTTACTGCAACACTGCCAGCAGAACCAACATTTCCCGCCATATTTTGTGTAATATCACTGGGAATAAAATTCTTTGCGAAATTATAGTTAAACTGGTTTAGGACAATTTTCATGTTACCCATTTCAGGCATAAATGATTTTATATAATCGTAAAAACCGCCGTATATCGACCTTGCCTGTACATAATATGTACACTGTGCCTGCGGCTTTTGGAAATTCATCTCATACCTGTAGCCGTTTTTATCCTTAACTATTTTAATTTCTTTAATGGAACTGCACTGATTTTCACCATCCATCCTATACACAGACAACTTTGTCTCTACCTCCTTCATCAGGGTGCCATCTGGATCCAATGCTGTATTGTTTTTTAAAATATCTCTTGCCTTTTCAAAGTCATTATACCATCCATGAGCTATTAATTTTTTAACGCTAGAATTATTTACCATAAGCACCAATAGCATTGAATATATTTATAATTTTTTTATCTATAATTCATATATAAATATATGCATCATGTCTATTGTATGGGAATGGATAAAACTGCATGCTGTTATAGACATAAATAATTTTGAGATGATAGATTGTCCCATTATCAATAAACATGCAACCGACTTCATGGTGCAACAATATTTAAGTATCGAAATTTGCTAAGATAATAAATAATAAAAACAAAGGTTGAGATTAAATGGTTATTAAAAAGACTATAAAGATAAATGTAATTGGTAATTTGCCAATTAGCTTAGAAGGCGCCCAATTAGCAATTGAAAATTCTGAACGTTTATTCAGTGACTCACAGAATGTAAGCACACCTACCAAAATTGCTTTGCTGGAAATCGGCCTTGAGGAGATTGCAAAAGCATGGGGCATAATTTTAGGATATGAGTCTAATAATTTAAGGGACCCTAATTTTAGGGAAACATTTATTAAAAAAGCTCATATAAAGAAAAATAAAATTGTTGAGAAAAGGTTACAAGAAAAAATAAAAGCATTTTCTTCAGAAAATAATGCACACTTGTTTATGATGCCTTTTGATACAAAAACTTTCACAGAACACAAAAATAAAATTGAATTTCTTTCCAAATTCATAGAACACATTCGCGATATTGAACTACCCTTAATTAGAGAGGCATCAGATCGAGACAAAATGATAAGAGAGATTTTAGGCAGATATATTTCTAAAAATAAATTATTAAACCTACAAGGTACTGATAAGATTATTGACAACATACTTAATGTGGATACTGCCCAGTTTAATGATATTTTGGCAGTAAAAGAACATGGCCTGTATCTTGATGTACAAAATAATACTTTTATATCACCAAGCGCAAGAAGCTTTGATACTGACACTCTAGAAAATCTTTTAGATCTGCTTATTGGTGTGGCAAAAAATGAAATAACTTTATTACTTGCGACTTTAAGAGACATGCCAAAATCTGGCGTAAAAATGGCGGATAATTGATTAGAAAAGGCATAACTTAACATTTCTAATTTATTTATATGCTATACGGTAAGGCATCCCGGCATTGCATCCTACCGATATAAATACTCAATCATGAAAGCACATTCCACGACTTAACAAAATTATACTTATGGCAAGGCAATAAAAAATAAAATTTTAGAATTCAAGGCCGAGAGATTCCTTTAATTCCGTTAGCTCATCTTCCTTCTCATTGAGTTCATCCCCTTTCTTTTCCTGGATTTCTCTTATTCTTTTTTCCCTGTAATATGGCGTTTTGGATGCCTTTGCCCTGTAAAGGGAGATGTCCGATATTACCCCACGGGCCATTGCATCTTCTATGGCATTATGTGCCAGCTCATTGGCAATCCAGCCGGATATTTTAATTCCCGTCTTTTTTTCTACATGCTTTGCCAGGACCCTCGCAGAAAATTTTTTATGCATTAAAATTTGTGTGACATACCACGAGGACGCATCATGCTCTTGTTTCAGCGTAAGCCGCCTCTTAGGGCCTGGGGTTTTTTTCTCCAAATGCCTGCTGTTTCTATTCGTATTTTTCATAATTTTTTTATTGTTTCAGAGCTATTTTAATTTAGTGCTTGTTTTTTAATTATCTTTATAAAATTATAAAATAAACTCTATTTTATTCTATTCTTTTTATTCATAAAAAAATTTAATCTTAATATTTTAATATAATAATGCACATTTAAATTGAATTACAGGCGCTTTAATGCATTATTTAAGAGGCAGTTATCCTTTGTAGGAAAAATATATATACAGGAAAGGAAAAAAAATAAATTTTAAACCCTTTCTTTTGTAACTAAAACCACGTGCCGCACGGGCGCCTGCAACCCAATGCAACTCCCTTAATTATATAATTTAATATGAGAATTAAAATTAATGGATTTTAAAACAAATGTAGAGTGTGTGGAATACACGGTGCGTATTCCTTGGCATGGATACCGCAGGCATGTATGGTGGATGTGGATATGATGCATTATCTTAAGTTGCCTGCCCTAACCCCTGAAACCAGCCTCAAACCTTTGTTACTGTAGTAACAAAAGTTAGGAAGCCGGAGACATCAAGATTCTGTTTCAAAGCACACAACGGACGCCCATGGAACGAATATCATTGTATCTAAATATTTTAGGAGCATGCCATCGCTGTCATGGTCCTCAAGGATCCCCTCGCTGAAGGAAACAGGATCGCCGGTTGAATAGTACACCTTGATTTTCATTCCTTTAAATCTTTCTATTATGCCCACAGTTTTGCGAATTTGCATTCCAATCACACCCCCTTTGCTATAAGATAAAGCCTGTAGGTAGCAAAGAATGCATTTCTCTGCATATTCTTTATTTTCAGGCTTCCCCTTACCTTCCAGGTAAAGTCGTATAGCTCGTACTTGTCAAACTCATCAGTGCCGTAGGTTTTGATGTATTCACTGATAAGGAAGTCGAATTCCCTGACAAACCTGTGCTGGTAGGATTTCTGGTTCTTGAAGTCCTCTAATCTTGCCTGCATCATTTCTTATCCCTCATCTTGTAGACATGCCCATCCTTCTCTATGATTGCCATCTTTTCCATGCCGAATATGAAAGAATATACCCTTTTTGTGGTCATTCCGGTTCTGCTGGTGATTTCTTTCAAGGTTGCAGGCCCTTCCCTGATGACCCCGATTATTTTCTTCCAGTCCTCAGGCAGCTCCAGAAATGTTTTTCCATCCTTAATCATCGGGCTCATCCCCCGGATCTTCATCTGGATCTTCTGGCTCAGCCGGTTCATAGGGAGGATCGGGATAATCGGAATCTGGCCCTTTCCCTGGATGGAATGGAAGCTTGAAGGGAAAATCATCCATGAGGCTATCATGGCATGTGCCGTTATTCGTGAAATTCATAGGGGTTTTAAAGGGGTTTTGTGGATTGAAATAGTTTTCAGGTAGAATTGGGCATCCAGTATCCATCATTGCCTGTCACCCATATCCAAAACCATCTGCTTCCCAATGGACCTTAGCTGTGCCTTCCTTTCATCCGTTATGGGCCTGTGTTTTTTAAGCCATGACTTTTCCCTTTCTATATAAAGATTCAAAGACTGGTTTTTGCCGTAGGATTCTGGAACATCTGGATCTATTCCAAGCATTCCCTTTCTTATTATGAATTCCTGGGATAGCATTTCATAATTGAAATACCTGGATGCATCCCCAGATCTTCTCCTTATCTTCCTCTGGTTCCTTATAATGATGTTGTCCTTGAATTCATGGCTCTTGCATATTTCGTCCTGCGATAGCCATGTTGCACGGATGTTCATTGCCATCGGGCAGAACTGTGCTGAACACTCATCAAAATGCCTGCATCCCTTTCTTTTCTCATGCTGTTCTACATCATTCATTTTATAACACCTCTACTTTTGCTATTGCCTGTTTCATCAGGATAACCTTCTTTCCATCAAATTCTATCAAAATCTCATACTGGGCATAGCCTGTCATTTTACCCTTTATCGATTCACCGGAATTAAGGGAAAAAATAAGGTCCTTATTAAGAAGGTCCCTCCCGAATATGTCTATGTGGCCAGGATTTAAGGGGTTGTAGTATCTATTCTCATAGGCTTTGTCCCTTTTTTCCTTCATGGGCTTCTCCACGGATTCCTGCTTTACGTCTGGCTTGGCTTCTGGCCTTGCCTCATGGGCCCTGGATTTCTCCCGGAAGATTACCTTAAAGGAACCATCAGGCTGCTGTACTCTAATTGCTTCTCTATCCATTTTTTTCACCTCCCTCTAAAAATTAGCCACATGGCTATCTTGAGCCTTGTTAGCAGGCTGTCCTTCTCTTCTTCATCAATGCTTATTTGATCGTCTGCCATATTATCCTTTTTTATGTAGTCCATAAAATAGTTGATAAAGTCAACCATGGGCATTTCCCTGTGAAAATCGGAGAATGCCACATCATCTAAGGCGTAAATTCCCATGTCCCCATTAAGAGGGCAATCAGTTTCGGCATTCTTATCCCAGATGTCAAGGGCGTACATCTCCCGGGTGATCGGAATAACCGAAACAATCGGGTTCTTGCTCTTTCCAGACATCAGATACCCCTCATGCAGGAACATGTGTGTGCGTTCATCTATCCTGAGATATTTCACCATTCCATCCTTTAATATCGCCATTGCAACGATAGGAGTTTTTTCAACGTAGATGTTGGGGGATTTGAACATCCCTTCAAGTATTATTGACATCTCAATCTGCCCTCTTTTTCAACAATCTCTTTATGGCCTGCTCTACCTTTCTTATTCTGTTTTGCATTTCTTCTTTCATAGCTTTCAGCTCCTTCTTTCTGCTTTATGGATAAACAGTAACCGTGATCGAACAAAATATTGGCAATCCAGGATTCCACTGTCACCTTTCCTGGAATAAGCCTGTAATCACCGTAATATCCGCATACATTCATCTCTGGGCCTAAGTAAAAAATAGTCTCAAAATTCATTGCCTGGCACCTCTCATAGTGTCGAATTCTTTTTTAGATATTTCCTGGGATTTCATTGAAAATTTGATCCAGGACTTTGATTCAAGATTTATTTTTGCATTGTCAAAAGCATAATAGTGCCATTCAGACCTGGTATAACTTTCTTCAATTGGCAGATCTGTTGCAAGCTCCACGCTCTTTCTGTAGATAAGTGCAGATGGTTTCTCTGGATCGGATTTTATTTTTTCAAGTCTGCGGCCATCAATTTTGGCAATTGATGATTTTATCATGGCATCAATCAAAAAATTAAACTGATCATCGCTTAGATAATCAAGATTCCTTCTAATGTTGTCAAGTTCATGAACTGGTTGATATTCTGAGTCCAGGAGTTCAAATATTTTTTGTGTTGCCCTGACCTGCAGTTCCCCAGATAATCCGGGGTTTTTATCTTTCTCTAGGTGCTTTAACTCCTGTTCTTCCATTAGTGATTGTTTCACGGGCCCTTCTGGCAATGAATCTGGATTACCTGTCTTCTCCGTTTCATTGTCTATTATTAAGTCCGAATCATCTGGAATAATGAAGATACCAGCCCATGCATGTATCAATTTCCCTGACATTCTTTTTCGATATTCCGTGATTTCGAGCCCTAAATAGTGAATTCCTTGGCCTATTTTTGTTTGTGAATTCCTATCATGAATATCATACTTGGGCAGATGGTTGGCTAAACAAAACTGGTTCACCTGTTTTATTAATAATTCTTTTATCTGAAATACGGTCTCATCGCCGTTTTTATCGATAGAATAGCATTTATTTTGGTCGTAGTTGTGAGCCCTACAATAACTTAAAACATCCTGCGGATCTGTTAGAATTTGATCCTTGGCCTCCTTTAGCTTCAAATATGTAATTGCAGGATTGGATTTCATGAGATATTTTTCCTTGGCCGTTTTGATGCTATATCTATTTGAGAAACCATGTTTTAGAAATTCAGGGTATATTTTATCCACAACAAAGGAAAATAACCGATCCAGTTCATCTTTATTGCATAACTGCTTTATGATGTCCCCTATTTCATCACGGCTTAAGGTGTTCAGGTAATTATTAAATTCAATAATGTTTATTATTCTCCTCCATATTGCTAACTCATCTTTTGGTGGTACCAATTCATTTGTGCTTAGTATCACTGCTGATTGATATTGTGAAAGTATAGGTGGATGATTTTTTATGGGTATATTTTCGTAATCATGCCCTGTGATCCTCTTCAGAACTTGCCAGTTGTAGGTCACACCTCTTATAGATTCTGAAAACAATAATGCTCTTTTCCTTATCAATCCCTGAAGCTCGAAGGGATAGTTCGCAATCCTCGATAGATCCGGCATTGCCACGTTTTCAAGGCCAAAAAGGTTTTTGATGACCTCATTTTGAATAATCCCTTTACCGTTGCCCCCCTCGCCATAAAAAATAATCATGCCCTGAACATTATTATCATTTAGCATTGGCCATGCAAAGCCGCCCTCATAAACTACTATTTTATCCCGTTCTGGATTTTCCAAAATTCTATTTAAGTATTCATCAATAACGAGTGATTCTTCCTTTACACCAGGTATGTAATTTCTGTCGATATTGCTGTAAAAATAGGCATTGCTATGTTTTTCCAGCGTATGATTTTCAACGTTATAAAGGCCCGAAGGGATAGGGATTAAATTGTTTGGCAGTTTATTATTTTTAAAGTTTTTATTGTAGGTTAAATGTTTAATTCCGTTAATTATTTCATTGATATTGTGTTCCGATATTGAATCATCCGTGGTCTGTATCAACTTTTTTATTTCGTTTTCTACATCAGAATGCCATCCATCCCTATCTGAAAAATAATACAAATTGTTTCCATCATCGGTGTAAATGCACGGATATTTAGACATTATAAATTTTATCGATTTCCCCTTGTTGAAGTGCTTAACATTGTGTTTGTCAACATCATAAAATGGACTTTCCGAATTTTCGAATACCGAGTCAAGGTTTTTTATTATCTCACTGTAATTTTCATATTTATCTTTATTTTTTATAACATCGTTTTTGAATGTAGTGTATCCTAGTATTTTTTGATGATTTTTGTATTTTTTGTATGAGTTTTCAATAACAGAATCAAAACCATTTGTTGGCCATTTGTTAATTGTAGCTGCCTCGTAAATGATTGCTTTTGTATGCTCTACTGCAACACCTCTTAATGCCATTGCACCGGCAAATGCCATTAATAGCTCATTTCCAATGCCATTGGGGTGCATGAAAATGTATGCCAAAGTTTTAATTACTAGGTTAATATTTTTATCATTCAGATTAATTGGTGTGACTTCCTCATTGGAATCATCAGGCATATCGAGGTCATGCCAGAAATCATATAATTCATCAGGCATTTCTGCTATTGGTGCATTAACAATAACTTCGTATTTTCCATAAGGCCCAAGGCTTGGTGGTGCGACCACGTAACCACCGTCGCCCTTAAAATCTACTTTTGGCAGCACTCCAATGTGTGTTTTTAACGGTGCCTGGCCTTCTTTTAATTTATAATACATCTGCAGGCCACCGGATTGAGTTCTAACTGTGTAACTTTTAAATACTGATGTATTTGCATCTATTATAAATTTATTGAAAAACTCCTGTTCGCCGGTGTTTATTACCTTCCCATCCTTAATTATAGGCTTTTTGTTTCTATCTTTCTCAACGTCACAATCCGGTACGTAGATGTTGTTTATTGTGCCTGTTAAAAGGCCAATGCCATATCCATCGTTGTACATTTTTAAAAATGTGTTAAAATCATTCGTTGCATCTTTTATGCCATGAGGTGTTGAAGGCGTTTTATCTCTCTTAACTGGAATAATATACAGCTCCTGTTCGCAATATTTTTGTGCAGCTTGTAAAATCTCATCTAACATTTTTCGAATACCTCGCGAAAGAAAACCTTATTAGCTTGCAAGTGCATAATAAAAATAGAAGCAGCCTGCCTTTCTTGTTCTCTGCTTTCATTTCTTTATTCCTCCCTTTTTCTTTTCTTCTTCAGAACCGTTCATGATTTTTTCCCACAACTCGAATATTCGGGGCATTTGCTGTTTTTCTTGAGTTTTATTGTTTATCATTTTTATTTACCTCCTTCTTTACTGTATATTCCAGGGCTGCTTTCACCATAAGGCTTGACACTGAAATTCCCAGTTTATTTGCTTTTCTTCGAAGTTTAGTTTTAGAGCGAGGCTGTACGTATATATCTATTCTATTTACACTACGCATATACGTACTTATTATATGCAAGTATTTAAACTTTTTCTATACATACGCAAAGTATATGCTTTACGATAAAATACTCCATATATGGAAAAACGCATTACTCTATTATTTAAGGAGGAAGAATGGAATTTTCTTTATAAACTCCAAACAATTGCGTTCATTGCAAGCTATACAAACCCATCTGCGGCTCCCATTAGTGATATTTTAAAGGCAATGATAAATGATAGGCCGTATAAAGGCAATGATAAGGCGGAAGACCCCAAGCTATTTGAAAAAATTAAGAGAGAGATGAAAAATGATGTCGATGAAGAGATATCCAGATTAAGCAACCTAGGTTATTCAAAAGGCAACTATGTTTTAAATTTATACGATTATGATTTAAGATCATTGGATATGAACATAAAAGCAAGGGGAGAAAAAGAAAAAAGTAAACTTACATATTCTAAAATGGTTAAGATTCTTGTTAGGGAAAAT
>CAZXLU010000022.1:0-771 GCA_964641875.1 Candidatus Woesearchaeota archaeon
TGCCCTCTTCCCAGACATGGTCAGTAACTTACAATGGAACAACAAAAAGCAATTCCACAGGCTCAGCGATAATAATAAAAACAGATAACGTCACAAATACACAGGTTTACTACACTGCTATTGCAAAAAGTGACAACCTTGTATGTGTCTCCTATAAAACTCCTTCATTAAGATTGGGCAGCAGCTACACTTTCAGTGCATGGAACTGTACTACAACATTTTCAGAGAGTGGTCTTCCAGATCCAATTTCCACTGCCGCTTTACCCTCTCCTTCTGTTCTTTCTGCTCAACAAAGTTACAACAAATGGTATATATCTAATTTTGCTGGTGTAAGTTCTGGGGTTCAAACGACACCTAATAAGATAACTTTGCAGCAAAATGATATATCTGTTGTTTCTGCTTATCCTGCAACCGCCAAGAGTTATGAATTATCATGTTCTTCATACCCTTCGAAAAGCATATATCAAGGATCGAGTGAATCATTTAATTGGTGGGTATGCAACACAAAAATACAAAATAATGGTGTAAATAATTACCCAACATCATGGAATGCAACGTTTGCCGGCATAAATGAGAATGATGTTAGTGTAAATAATTACGCGACATTCACACAAAATGTTACAACTGTTACGTCACAGTCATATTCGACAGTTATAAATGGTTATGCATGTTCATCTACAAGCTCAGCATATGAAGGTAGCAATATATTGCCGCCATGGAATTGTGTAACTACATTTTCCAATGCAGGAGTAACCAATTACCCAACATCAT
>CAZXLU010000022.1:871-15013 GCA_964641875.1 Candidatus Woesearchaeota archaeon
CAAGCATAAACAGTTATTCATGTTCTTCTTCATCTTCAACATTGGCTGGTTCCACAGTTTCTAATGTACCTTGGAATTGTGTAACTACATTTTCCAATGCAGGAGTAACCAATTACCCAACATCATGGAATGCTGAATTTGATGGAATATCAGAGAACTCTCAGTCAGTTAATAACAATATCAATGTTCCTACAGGTACAGGTCCAGGAGTTTTAGGTAGTTTTTCATATACAACAAGCATAAACAGTTATTCATGTTCTTCTTCATCTTCAACATTGGCTGGTTCCACCATTTCCAGCGTGCCATGGAATTGCTACACAACTTTTGACACAAATTCTGTATTATCAAGTGATTATCCGGATGGTTGGTCCGTAAGTTTTGATGGCAGTTCTTCATCTGGATCAACTTCTGGAAATTTGGTTGTTCATTCTTTTCAAGGACCATCAATTCTTGGAAGCTTTCCATATTCTTCATCAACTGGAACTTATGATTGCTATTCAAATAATCCTTCAAATGAACTTGCAGGTTCCACAGTTTCAAGCATACCTTGGCAGTGTACTACTACCTTTATTGGTACAGGATTGCCATCGAGCGGTTATTCTACATATAATTGGCAAGTAACTAATTTTATAGGCTACTCAAGTGGAAATACAAAAAATAATGGTAATACAAATATTTATACTTCACTAGGAAAAGGTACAGCGCAACTATCAATATCAAAAGGATTAACTTGCAGTGGCTCTGATAATAATATCATTGCAGGAGATAATAGCGTTGTTACCACTTTCACTTGTAACAATTTATATCTATTAGGCCCAGATAATATAACTGTGATTAGTCCAAACAATGGGAAATATAATTTAACTGACACTATCTCTGCAGGATATGGAACTTGCCCTTCCTTTGGATATGCGGTGACTGGCGTTGCTAGCACAAATGGTGCAATTGTTAGCCTACTTGGAAGATGTAAAGACTCATCAGGGCACTATAGTGTATATGCAGATTTAAATCCTTATTCTAATTCAATCTATGATACGTATGCATATGATAACTCTACCTATAAGAATGGTGGATTTTTGCCAGGGTTAGCAGCTATGAGTAACAATGAAATAGCGGCTCCTGCTTTATATGAATATTCTTATACTTCAAATGCTGGTTTTACCTCAAATACGGTTTATAGCTATCATATATTGACATTTTCAAATACTAAAGCAGATTCTTTTTTATCAAATGTAGTTGTATGTAATCTTACTACTTCAGATACTCTAAATGTTATAACAAGAAGCAGTACATGTGGAGGAGATACAGCTACAGAGATACTTACAACTACAGTAAACTACTTTGGGCCTTATGCAGCCGGATACTCTAGTTATGATGCAAATCTTTTTTCGACTGAAGATGGTGTATTGTCTCAGGAGTATGGTACAAATGTTGCATTAGAAGGCGCCTATGGAATTGCAATTAGTAATTCTGGATGGATATATTCAACTTATCAATATAGGAGTACTTGCTTTTCTATAACCTGCCAGAATAATGGTTTTAACGTTATAGAGCCTTCATTGTCAAGCCATGTTTATACTAAGCTACCAAACCCTACTACAAGTAATAATTACGTTCCAGTTATTGTAGTTGATAACCAACTGAATTCTTTCTTTGTAATAGATGGCAATAATGGTTGCATATATCAGTACGGGCCATTAAATACTTTTAATTATTATCAAGAACAAAGTCTTTGTTTAGGTGATGATAGTTTAGATGGAGCAGCTTTATCACCTAATGGAAATTACCTTTACGTCGCTAGTTACGGTAAGAATGAAGCATATGTATTCTATGCAAATGATATCTCTTATGGTCACATAGCTACATTTAAAGGACCTTATGCTCTACCCCCAATTAATTTAGGATTCATTAGTGATATTATTGGTAAAATTCATTTTGAGGATCAGAAGGGAATAGAAAATGGTGGATTCCCGGTAAATAATATAATATCTGATGTATTTCAAATTAACAGTCAGAAGGGATTAGTATCATAACGAATTTCTGAATTTTACAAAGATTTTTATCTGACAATAAAAAGATAATGTCTCTTAAGTAATCGTTTATATTTATTTTGTAAGAAAACTGTGAAACTGCATCTGCAATTAGTTTACTTGTGTTAATAACAAAGATTATTATAATTTGAATAAAACCTTATAAATAGAAATTTCAGATAAATATCTCTTTTTTGTTGTTACTAATCAAAAAAGAGTAATTCGTTTAGTTTATTTATTATTTTAAAGGACATATAAAATTGAATTATAAAACAATATTCGTCTACCAAAAGATTTAAATAATAAATACTTCTCTATAGTATATCAAAATTTGATAAATTTAATAAAAGGAGGAAAAAATTATGGCAGAAGGAAAACCACATATGAATCTGATTTTCATTGGGCATGTTGACTCTGGTAAGTCAACTACAGTAGGAAGACTGCTTTATGAAACAGGCAGTTTCAGTGAACAAGATAAGGCGAAGATTCAAAAGGATATTGAAACTTTAGGAAAAGTAGATTTTGAATTTGCTTACTTCTTAGATACATCTGGTGAAGAAAGGAAGAAGGGAGTTACTATAGATTTGAGCCACGAGAAATTCGTTACTGATAAATATGAATTTACTATAATTGATGCTCCAGGACATGTAGACTTCATTAAGAACATGATTACTGGTGCTTCAGAAGCAGATGCAGCCGTTCTGGTTGTAGATGCAAAGGAAGGTGTAATGCAACAAACAAGAGAGCATATCTATCTTTCAAGAGTATTCGGTATAAAAAATGTAATAGTTGCGTTGAATAAGATGGACCTTTTAAACTATGATGAGGCAAAATACAAGGAAGTAAAAGACGCAGTAATGAAAGCTGTGAAAGCTTCATATGCAAATGCAGATACATTTAATTATATACCAATTTCTTCAAAGAATGGGGAAAACTTGAAGGTAAAAAGCGACAAGATGTCTTGGTATACTGGTCCGACTTTATTAGAAGCGCTTAATAATTTACCATTACCTGAAAGACCTACACAACTTCCTTTAAGAATACCAATAGAAGATGTTTACTCAATACAAGGAGTGGGAACTGTCCCAGTAGGTAAAGTTGTCAGTGGTGTAATGAAGCCTGGAGATAAGATAATATTTGAGCCTTCGCATGTAACTGCGGATGTTAAGTCAATACAGATGCATTACCAAAACTTGGACCAAGCGCAACCTGGTGACAATATTGGTTTCAATGTTAGAGGGATTGAAAAAGAGCAAGTAAAGAGGGGAGATGTTGTTGGTTTAGTTTCTGCACCTCCAACCGTTGTCACAGAGTTTACTGCGCAAATAATAGTCTTAAATCATCCTACGGCAATATCTGCAGGTTACAGTCCAGTTTTACATGCACATACTGCACAGGTTCCTGTAAAGTTTAAGAAGATATTAAAGAGGCTTGATCCAAAGACAGGACAGACAGCTGAAGAAAATCCTGCAACAATAAAACAAGGAGATGCTGCTATAGTCGTATTGGAGCCACTTAAACCACTTTCAATAGAAAAATCCGATGTTATACCACAGTTAGCAGGATTTGCAATAAGGGATATGGGCCTTACAATTGCAGCAGGTAGATGCATCGACTTAGTTGCAAAAACTTGATTTTAGTATAAACTATTTTTATTGTTTTTTATTTTTGCTGTCATTTTTGACAGTAGCTTTTTTATTTTCTTTTTTCTCCGTTTTGCATGCAGGATTTACGCAAAATATATAAGTTCTTTTACTTTCTTTACTTCTCCATTCTATCATATGTATACCGCATTTAGGACAAGTTTGCGGAGATATAAAGATGTAACCAGACTGTGGTAGAGGCATGCCGAAATGACATTTCGGATAATCGCTGCAGCCAACGAATCTTTTATGGCTTTTCTTAGATATAACGAGCTTCAGTTTTCCACCACTCTTTGGGCATTTTCCAAATATGTACTGTTGCAAAAGTGCCTTATGCATCAGTTCCTTTATTTCTTTCCTTTTTCCCTCTAGATTCTTTAGAATCTGTTTAAGGATCTTACGCGATTCATTAACAACCTCGCTTTTTCTCTTTTCACCTACTTCTATATTTTTCATTTCTTTTTCTATCATAGCTGTTAATTCTGGGCCTGTTATATCTTTTGCAACCTTTTGCATGTTTTCTATGACCGCAAATGCAGCTTCGCTAGGGATAAGAGTTTTACTTGCAGATATGTACTTTCTTTCCATCAATTTTTTTAATATCTCCGGCCTTGTAGCTTTTGTACCCAGATTCAATTCTTCCATTATTTTTATTATTCCTCCCTGGGAATAGTTTCCCGGAGGATTGGTCATTTCCTCTGTTTTTTCTATCTTTTTTATTTTTAATGTTTCTCCTTCCTTTATATCTGGCAATATGTTTTCTTCGTATTTTGAGAATATGTAGACATCTCTCCATCCCGGAGCTATTATCCTGCTTCCCCTAGTGGCGAATATCTTTTTTCCTATATCTATTTTGACGTTTACTACTTCCTCTTCAGATTCATCAGAAAGCGTTGCAAGAAATCTTCTAGCTATCAAGTCGAATATCCTTGCTTCTTGCGGATTAAGCTTCTCAGAAGGGAGTTTAACTGGGTGTATAGGCGGATGGTCCTTTGCTTCTTTTCCTTTTGTAGGATGTAATCCGCTTTTGACTATATCATTTACATGTTTTTTATATAACTTTGATTTACTAAGTTCATCTAATATCTCATTTAAATTTAATGTGGGAGGGTAAGCTTCACTGTCTGTTCTAGGATAAGAAACATATCCTTTCATATATAATCCCTGGACTATACGCATTGCATTTGGAACTGAAAACCCTATAGCTGCAGCGCTTCTAAGGAAAGTTGTAGTGTTGAATGGCTTTGGAGGTGTTACTTTTATTCTCTTAGTTTTTACTTCTTTTACTTCACATTCTTTTTCATTAACCACTTGACTTATTTCTTTCATTTTTTTAACATCGAATATCTTGCCTTCAAAATATTCTGCCGTGAAATCAGTGTTATCTTTTTGTAAGTTTGCTAAAAATCTCCAGAATTTTTTGGGCTTAAATGCTCTCCTTTCAGCTTCTCTATTTACTATTAGTGCCAATGTAGGTGTTTGTACTCTACCTATTGACAAAAAAGAGTTCCCCAATCTTTCAGCGGCTAAAGATATAAATCTTGTAAGAACAGCTCCCAATATCAAATCTATTTCTCTCCTTGCATCCGCACTGTCGGATAAATTCTTATTTGGTTTTTGAAGGTTTTTGAATGCCTCATTTAATTCTTTAGGCGTCAAGGAAGAAAATATGCTTCTATATATTTTTGCGTTTTTATTCTCTTCTTTTACGACATCTATCGCTTCAAATCCTATTGATTCCCCTTCAGTATCATAGTCTGTGGCAATTATGACTTTATCAGCGCCTTTTGAGAATTTCTTTATCACTGATATGTTCTCCTCTGCATATGGTACGTATAATAATTCACTGTCAATCATCTTCATTAAAGTTTCTTCAGTCCATTTTTTAAATCTTTCAGGATATCTGACGTTTTTTATATGGCCCTTTAATGGAATTACTACAGTTTCTTCGCCATTTATCTTTGTTTTCCACACTTTTACAGGACCGAATTCTTGGGTCTTTATATTTGTTTCTGCTAGATTCTTTGCTATAGTCTCTGCGGCAGTGCTTTTCTCTGCTATTATCAATTGCATTTAATACTATATATATAGTAATATTTAAGCCTTATCAACTTTAATAATTCTTTTTATTAAAATTATTTGTTATCAGTTATTATCGTTCCATTTATCTCTTTTCCTTGCAGGTATCTTGATATATCCTTTATATCATTTGTTACAACTACATCGATTTTGTTTCTCTTGCATATCTTAGCAGCCAAAGGGTCAAATATAAAGTTCATACCAGGGATACGTCTTCCCTTTGTGAGGGTATATAACCTTTCAAAGTTTATTTTTTTGAGGAGTTTTACATCATTGAATTCTCTTGGGTCCTTATCATATACTCCTTTTTCTTTTGATATGTTGAATATTACATTTGATTTTGTTGAAACAGCTGCGTAAGCTGAGCAAGTGTCTGTTGTCCAGCCTGGAAGGTAACCTCCTGTTACAGCAATCTTATTTTTTACTTTTATTTTTCTTGGATCAACGTCCGTATAATCAACTTTAAAGGCCTTTGCAATGATGAAGGCGTTTATGTGTGTGCATTTTATACCTATATTATGTAGTTCTTCTTCCTTTAATTTGAAAGTTTTACCAAAACCTATGTACTCTCTGGCTATAGGCCCACCGCCAGTAATTACAATGAATTTTTCGTTTATTTTTCTCAGTTCTTTGAAAATAAGATAAGTTTCCTCTTTTTTGTCAAATAGAAATGATCCACCTAGAGATATGACTGCTGTCATATTTGATCTAAAACAAGCAGTGTTTAAATAATTGTTTATTAATAAAAGTTATTAAATGTAGAGATTATATAAACTAAAGTAAATTAAAGCGGAGTAGAGCAGCCAGGAGTGCTCGCTGGGCTCATAACCCAGAGGCCGTGTGGTTCAAATCCCACCTCCGCTATGAGGTAAAAATGGGCAAATTTTACATAACTACTCCGATATATTATGTGAATGACAGGCCACATATAGGTCATGCATACACAACTATAATAGCCGATATTTTCGCTAGATGGCATAGGCTATTAGGAGACAAAGTTTTTTTTCTTACGGGTACAGATGAACATGGGGGAAAAATAGAGAAATCCGCAGCAGAAAAAGGTAAAAGCCCAAAGGAATTGGTTGATGAAAATTCTAATAAGTATAAGATTCTTTGGGAGAAGCTTGATATATCATATGATAAATTCATAAGAACAACAGATGAATATCATGAGAAAACAGTAAAAGAATTTATAACAAAAGTTTGGGACAATGGAGATATATATAAGGGTAATTATGAAGGATTTTACTGTTTACCAGATGAGAGGTATATAACAGAGACAGAACTTGTGGATGGTAAGTGTCCTGACTGTGGCAGAGAAGTGCAAAGGATAACAGAAGAGGCGTATTTCTTCAAACTTAGTAAGTACAAGAAAAATATAATTGATGCAATTTCTAAGGGCCTGATATTCCCAGACAAAAATGCAAATGAGATATTGTCTCGTTTAAAAGGGGAATTAAAAGATTTAGACATAACAAGAAAGAGTGTTTCTTGGGGCATAGAATTCCCATTCGATAGAAAACATTCAGTATATGTGTGGTTTGATGCTTTACTTAATTACATTAGTGCATTGAACTGGCCAGATAGCAAGGATTTTAAGGAATTTTGGCCAGCAGATATACATTTGGTTGGGAAGGAAATAGTGTGGTTTCATTCTGTTATATGGCCTGCAATGCTTTTATCAGCCGGTTTAAAGTTACCAAAAAGAATAGTGGCACATGGTTGGTGGACAGTGGAAGGGAAAAAGATGAGTAAATCCCTTGGCAATGTTATAGATCCTATGGATATGGCTGAAAAATATGGCGCTGATGCATTTAGATACTTTTTAGTCAGAGAAAAACCGATATGGGAAGACGGGGATTTCTCTGAACAGGCATTAAAGAACAGAATAAATGGAGAATTAATGGCAGAGTTGAGTAATTTAGTTGCCAGGGTTTTAACTTTAGCAGAAAGATTCGATCAACAAATTGATGGAAAGCCAGAAATAGAAGGTTTTATAGATACGGGGGGGATAAGTAAGGCATTTGATGGATATGATTTATACACGGCTATAAATTTGATATTTAAGGCAATTAGAAATATAAATAAATATGTGAATGAAAAAGAACCATGGAACTTAAAAGGAAAGGAGCTTTCTAACGTTCTTTACAACTCAATAGAAGCTATACGTATAATATCTATATTTTTGAAGCCTTTCATGCCAGAAACGGCTAAAAAAATAGAAGAAAAATTGTTCGTTAAAGATCAAAATATTAATGACACTCACTTTAGAAAAAACGTAGAAAGAGTAATTAGAGGGAGTAATCTATTTAATAAAATTTAATTAGGAAAATGACTCTTCAGGAAATCCTTCCTTTAATAAGATCTCTTTTACTTTTTCCGTGTGATCCCCCTGTAATTCAATTACACCGTCTTTATAAGTCCCACCGCATGCTATCTTTGTTTTCAGCTTTTTTGTAAGGTCTTTTATATTCGTTATTTTTGGGTCCAATCCGTTTATTATTGTTACAACTTTTTTGAAAGAAACCTTCTTAGTGTATATCTTTATTTTTTGTGTTTCCTGAGAAATAGTCCCACAGATACAAAGATCTTTAGGCAAACCGCAAACCGGGCAAACTTCTGTCATTATTATCCTTTATTAAATTCCTCACAAATTTTTATAGTTATAATATAATGCAATACCTATATAAATCTTTCTAATAGCTGTATTTAATAGGATGCAGTTACTTATGGTGAATTATTTAACCTTTAGGCACTTAAAATCAATAATAATATGAAACTTAAAGAGATTAAGAAACTGCTTGGTTTGCCAGAATGGGCTGAACTTACTTATTCGAACTTTTCTGATGTTTGTTTCAGTTGTTTTGGAGTTGCTAAAAAGGAGGGTAAAAGAGCGGATATTCTAGCCAGAGATTTAGCTGAAAGTATCAAGTCTAATTATATAAGAAGCATAGAAGCTCTTAACGGTTATGTTAATATAAATCTTGATTTTAATGCATTGAATTCATCTGCAAACTTTATCTTAAGGGATGAAGATTCTAAAGTAAACAATAATTTTTCAGGAAAAACAATAAGGTTGGAACATACTTCTGTTAATCCAAATAAGGGGCTTCATATAGGCCACATGAGAAATTCTTACATAGGTGAGTTCATAAGGAGAAGTTTATTATACAGTTCTGCAAACGTTATAGTTTCAAATTTCATAGAGGATACTGGAGCACAGGTTGCTGATATAATAGTCGGCTTTAAATTTCTTGGGAAGGAAATGGAAACTGATAAAAAATTTGATTTATACTGCTCGGGAATTTACAAAGAGATAAATGAAATGTACGAGAAGGATAAGAATTTACTTGAAAAAAGAAAAGAAGTTTTGCTTTCCATAGAAAATGGAGATAAAGAAACTTTGGATATACTAAATGCTATAGTTGAAAGAGTTCTCTCTGCTCAAATATTAACGCTCTCTAACCAAAAAATAAAATATGATTTACTTGATTTGGAAAGGTATATTCTTGGAGAAGGAATCGTTAAAAAGGCTTTGAGTAAACTTATAGAAGATAAAATAGCTTTTAAATCGGAAAGTGAAAAGAACAGCGGATGCATAGTTACAATAGTCGATGATAAAGAGGTTACATTGACTAGATCAGATGGAACTTCTTTGTATATTGCTAAAGACATTGCATATGCTATGATGAAACACAGCTTACTAAATGAAGTTATAAAATACTCTTATTTTGGAAAAAATTATGATGGTTCCGATATAAAAATATCCGATGCAAAAGGTAAGGAAGAAAATTTAAAAAAAATAGACATTTCATTTACTCTTACGGATTCATCACAAAACGCAGAACAATCAGTCGTTAAAGCTATAATAGACGGTTTATCTGGAAAAGATTCTTATAGGCACTACAGTTATGAGCCAGTAGCTATATCTAAAGATACTGCAAGTATAATTGGAATAAACACCGAAGAAAATTTCATAAGAATGAGTGGTAGGAAAGGTATAACCATAGAATTTGATAATTTAATAAAATCCGTTGAGAAAAGGATAAGGGAACAAGCAGATATTAACGGGAAAGAAATTGCTGATGATGAACTTTTTAAAATGGCTTCAAATGTTATACGCTATTATATACTAAAATATTCGCCTTCAAAGATGGTTATATTTGATATAAAAGAAGCAACTTCGCTTAAAGGGGATACTGCCGTATACATAAACTATAGTTACTCTAGAGCTAAAAGTATTTTACGTAAGGGCAGCAAAAAAGAAGAAATAAACGTGAGTTTCGGAGAAGAAGAAAATAATTTTATGAGGAAACTTTTATTCTGGGAGGAAAATTTAGACAATGCGATATCAAATCTCAAAGCAAATATAATTTGCGATTATTTACACAGTGTCTGTGATACATTTAATAGTTTTTATGAAAGGAACAGGATAATAGGAGATAGAAATGAGGCTAGTAGGATGATATTGGTTGAATATTTTGTAAAAATAGTTGAAAAACTTTGCTATTTTCTTGGTATAGAACTTATTGAAAGGATGTAAATTGAAAGTTATTAATAAATACTCAGCTTATTAAGAGTATAATTTGGTGTATTTGTATGGATGATAATCAATTGAATAAACTTTTTTCTAATGGAATATTGGTTGATTCATCAGTAAAAAGTCTTGATATAAAGGATGTCGATATATTAATTAAAGATTTAAAAGAAAATGGGATAAATTTCTTAGATCTTGAAACATTCCATAAAATGTATAATGGCCAAAGCAGTATAAATTCTTCCGTAGAGATTGTAAAAAATTATGAAGGAGAAATATCGGATTCAAAGCCAATTAATTGGGTTAATTATTTTAATGATAGGTTTTCAAAGCTAAAAAATATATTGATGTCGAAAGATAAAAGTGGTCTTATGTCTTTATCAAGTATAAAAAATATACATCAGAGTTCAGATGTAAAAACCATAGCCATGGTTTCTTCAGTTTCTATAAGTCCAGTTAAAAAATATACAATACTAGACATAGAAGATAACACTGGTACATATAAAGCCATAATAACAAATCAAAACGTAGAAATACTCGAAGATCAAGTAATAGAAATATCTGGTAGAAAGTATAACGATGCAATATTTGTAAAGGAATTTAACCTCCCAGAAATACAATTAAAGGAAAAAACAAGATATGATATAGATGATTCATTTGTTTTATTCCTTTCAGATATACACGTTGGTTCTAAGCTTTTTGTTTCGGATGCATTTGAGAGGTTTATAAAATGGATAAATGGTGAAATCCCAGAGTACTCAAATATAGCTAAATTTGTAAAATTCATCGTATTAAATGGAGATTTAATAGACGGGATAGGCGTTTATCCTGATCAAGAAAAAGAATTAGAAATAAAAGATTTGAAAGGCCAGTATAAAAAACTTTATGAGTACCTTGACAGGATACCGAAAAATATAACAATATTGATTTCACAAGGCAATCATGACGCAACGCATATCGCAGAGCCACAGCCAAAACTAGATGTAAATTTTGCAAGCGAATTATACAAACTTAAAAATGCACTTTTTCTCTCAAATCCATATCAGGTTAATTTATTAGTTGGTAATGCAAAGATAAATTTATTAGCATATCATGGCTTTAGTATACCTTACTATGCAAACAAGATACCAAAGTACAGTAAGATGGATGCAGATGACATAGAGAACATAATGAAGATAATGTTAAAATCCAGGCACTTAGCCCCTTCTCATGGGTCAACTCAGCTTATGCCTTTGCCTAAGGATTATCTTGTTATAGAAGAAACTCCTGATATATTTGCAACAGGCCATATACATAAAACCCTTGCATCTATGTACAAAGGAACAGTTCTTATAAATTCTTCATGTTGGCAATATCAGACTTCTTATCAGAAAAAATATGGTATGGTTCCGGATGTTGCCAAAATACCAATTGTAAATCTCAAGGATAAATCCTTTCAGATATTGGATTTCCTTGGCAGTAAAGTACAAACATATAAAAAAGGATTAAAGGAGGTTTAAATGGAAGGTAAAATAATAGTTATAGAGGGAATAGATGGTGCAGGGAAGGCCACGCAATCTAAATTAATAAGAGAGAAATTAGAAGAAAAAGGAAAAGACTCTTTGATTTATTCCTATCCAGATTACTCCTCTGTGTATGGTAAAAGAATAAAGGATTTTCTTTATAAAAAAATAAATATAAAAGTAGATGAACTTTTTATGCTTTATTTAACAGATATGATAAAAGACAGAGATAAAATGTTATCTGAAATCAGCAATGGGAAAAATCTAATAATTGATCGGTTCTTCTTCTCAACAATAGCGTATCAATCTGCAGGAGGCTTTGATTACAATAAAGGAAAAGAGATTGTAAAGTTGATGGGAATGCCGGTTCCAGATTTCACTTTTTATATAGATGTGCCTATTGAGATATCTATGCAAAGGAAAGAAAAGCAAAAAGGAAAAATGGATGTAGATAAATTCGAAAGTAACAAATTATTCCTAGAAAATGTTTCCAAATATTACAACAAACTAATACAAGAAAAATTCTATTCCAAATATTGGAAAATGATCGATGGAAAGCTAAAGATCGAAGAAATAAACGATTTAATTATGAAAGATATTAATTAAATATGCGTGGAAAATTTATAGTTATAGAAGGGATAGATAACGCGGGAAAAGGAACCCAATCTGTTTTGCTTGCTGAACATCTTAGAGCAAATGGTCTTAAAGTAATAATTACAAAAGAACCTACAAACGGGTTATTGGGAGGGATATCGAAGGCGGCTTTAAATAAAGAATTAAACCTTTCAAGAAAAGCATTACAACTTCTTTTTTGTGCAGATAGAGCACACCATATAGAAACAGAGATAGAACCTGCGATGGCAAGCGGATTAAATGTTATATGTGACAGGTATTTCTTTTCTACATTAGCATATGGCTTTGCATCTGGTATAAACTATAAATGGTTAAGATCTGTAAATATCAGCTTCAGAAAACCTGATTTAGGTATATATCTGGATATAGACCCAAAGATAGCCCTTTCGCGTACTCCAAAACAAGAATATGGGATACAACTTTTTGATACTCTTCAGAAACTATCAAAAGTAAGAGAAGCCTATCTTTCAATAGCTAGAGAATTTCATCTAAAAAAAGTCGATGCAAATGCTAGTGTCATCGAAGTAAGTCAAAGAATAAATAAGATTGTCGATAAATTTTTAGGTATAAAGGAAAAGCAATCTTATGTCAATTAACTCAAAAAGTCAATCTTCATTGGAGTATCTTATAGTGATGGGTATTGCATTATTTATACTTGCTGCAGCAGTATCATATGCTATTTATTATCAAGTTGGATATAACTCTGCAGGTTCATCTCAAGATTTGCAATTAGCTGCCACAAGCATAGCAAATGCTATTTCTGCAGTTTCTTCTGGGGATATAGGTTCATCACAACAATTCACTTTTAGTTCTCCGGGTTTAGATTTAACGTCATCTATATGTAATACTTCTATATCATTGAATCATGCTGGAGAACAAGCTTCTCAGTCGCTACCAGTATATACAACTGGAGAGCTACCTATAAATTCTGGGTCTTATACAGGAGAAGTTAAACTTGTAAAGCAAAACGGTCTGGTGGAAGCACAGTTAATGATGCAATTACCGATATCATATATATCGACTTCTTACATTTACAACCCATCCAGTATATTTTATAACGTTTCATTTTTAGATACTTCTGGAAATTTAGTCGGCAATGTTAATTTTACACTTATAATATATACGAATGGTAAAATGGTGGCAGAACAGAATGAAACAACTCTTTCTGGTTATTATTCTGGAAGTATATCACCTAAAACAGGAGAGTTCGCTTCCAATTCAGTTGCAGAGATATACGTAGAATCTTTAGGGATTATAAGCTCTAGTTGCTTCCTGCCACAAAGGCTATTGTTAGTTCCTACGAATATAATAAATTATATCCCCTTAACAATTACTAATAATCAAGCTTCGGCTACGCCCTCACCATTCCAACAAGAAGTTGTAATAGATTCTGCAGATTATCAACAGTATGAAGCTTCAAATCTTCAAAACGTTGAATTCTTTTACCCAAATGGGACCACCATAAAATCTTGGATGGAAAGTGGAAATTCCAATACTGCTACAAGCACAGTTTATTGGCTTAAAATTCCTGGGATATCAGCTCATTCCTCAGAAACAGTTTATCTTGGATTTGCCCCCAAATCAACGAATTTATTAAATAACACGAATGATGGCGAAGCTCCTCAATTATCATCTACATATGGAGAATACGATGATGGTGCAGATGTATTCACAGCTTATTCCAATTTTGCGGGAACAAGTTTACCAAGCGATTTTAC
>CAZXLU010000023.1:0-14959 GCA_964641875.1 Candidatus Woesearchaeota archaeon
TCACCATCATAAATGGAATCCGCTGAAGAAACTACTGACACTACTCACAACTTTGCTCGCATCGCTTGCTACAGATGATGCTACTTGTTCGGCACTTTTTGCACCATTGCTTACAGCATTACTCACAGCTTTCTCTGCACTCGGCAATGCATTTGCCGCTGAATCAACTGCCGCTATTACTGGGTGTAATACATTTTCTGCAGTTGTAACCACAGGACGTGTTACATTTAAGTAAGTATTCACAGCATTCTGTGCCGCTTTATTACTACCAGTTACAGCTTTAACAACATCACTTATTGCATTCGTTGTTGCACCAGTTATGATGTTTCCAGCTGTTGATGTTGCTGATTCGGGTGACTTCCCAGATAACTGAGATGCTGTTGGTGTTTTGTAATATGGATTGGATTTCTTTATTTGTGCCGAGCTTGCCGCATTTTCAACGTTACCTATGTTGTATGCTGTTTTAACAGCATTTGATATTGCTTTTGATACACTACCACTATTACCCGATGATGTGGTTGTTGTAGTTGTGGTTGTTGAAGTATTGGTTCCATATTTTGGAGTTGAAGTTAGCATATTTCCCGGACCTACGGTTGGACTTCCACCAGTTACAGTTGTCGTTGGATTTACAGTTGTCGTTGGATTTACAGTTGTCGTTGTTGTTCCATATGGTTGCTGACTCGATGAATAAGTTGATGATGTGGTTGGAGATAATGCAGAGGATATTTGACTACCCAATCCTTGTATGCTATTTAGCAATTCACTTATTAGAGGGTCCTCTAAGTGACCAGTTGTCTCATATGGTGTTGCTTGACCAATTGGTAGCACACCGCTACCTGTTGTTGATGTCTGTGTTGACGAGGCAGACGAGTTGCTGAGATAATTGTAAGCTAAATATCCAGCACCTGCGACTGCAATTACGGCTATTACCGCTTCGGTTTTATTCATATTACACACCTATTAAATATAAAGGGAGGGAATTACCCTCCCAACGAACTCAGGGACCTTCTTTCTTCATGCCGGGGTAGCAAGGAAGTGAAGTATCAGATTCTGGGTATATGCCGTTGTTGGTGCCTCTACGAGACTCGTGAGCTTCACCGTGAACGTAGCGCCCTCTTCCAGAATTATTGGCTGTGATGGTTTGCTCCTGCTTGTGTTACCTACAACTATCGAGCTAAGGAAGAAGTTTTCTCCTTGCTTGTTACCATTGAGGTAGAATGCAAGCTGTCCATCAGTTGACGGCGTTGAGTTTACATACAGGTCTACAAGGCTATACCTTATACCACTTGGCACCTGGAATGCTGTGAACGTTGTGCCGTCGTCAATACCATACGGATACATAGTTCCGGTTACAGTGGTGTTTGCCGCCATGCTTGCTGATACGCTAAACTCTACGAGGAAGAACTTATCTCCAGTTCCTATTTGTCCAACTTGTGCTGGTTGTGTTACATTTGCCATTTATATCACCTATTGTTTTTACAGTATATTCATGGTATATTGGTCTACCATCGACCTTACATTCGGAACAAATCCAAGTATTCCCCTTATTGTAAATAGCACACCTGCCACTACACCAAGAAGCTTTATAGGACCTTTCCATCCTTCTGTTCCCTTTACGAAATACAGAGTGCCTCCGAGAATAGCTACACCACCTACCAGCTCGTATATGTTGCTGTTTAGGTATGGGGCTATATAGCCAACAGCTATAAGCCCAACTATTCCACCGACACCGTATTCTATCAGTCTTTTATTTTCAGTTGTCATTATTTGCATTCAAATCACCTATTCTTCAGTCCTTCTTGCTTACGAGTTCATCTGCATCTCCTTCCTCCTTCGCGCTCCTTTTAGCGAAGTAGTCCAGCATGAAATCCTTCAGCAACCCATACCCTATCAGAGTTAGTCCAAGTCCTTCTGCAACTATTGGTAACGGACCGAACGAAAATTTCGAAATCACCGTGCTACCAATTGTCTGCAACACCTGCAGGAATCCACCAGAAACAACTCCGCCGAATCCCGCATATATCATTGACACTGCCTTCATTTTTATCACCAATTATATATTGTAATTACAAATATAAATACCCCCTTTATTTATGTATGTAAATATGTAAATATATAAATAGATGATGCGTCTGCGTTTGCATCATGGTGCATTACGCTTCAGTGCTCTTAACATACCACTTTATTAGCTCTTCCACTTTTTCGCTTATCTTGCCTTTATCCAACCCCTCCTTGACAGCAAGCTTCTTTCGGAACGAGACCCACACCTCGCTATCTATCGACAAAGTTACAATTTTTCGGCTCATAACATCACTTCTTCATTTTACTTAAAATCAACACAATTAACAACATTCGTGTAGTAATAGAGCCCTGAATGTCGTTCCTTTTATCAAATACATCCCGCTCTTCCTCCAGTAAATGCTGTAGTTCTTTAACTTCACGAATTGATAGTCCATTATCTGAATTTAAAAATGACTCTGTGAGAAATCTACGTCTTCTTATCTTCTCTTTTGTCAAATGCATTTCAATCACTTCTTTTTATTGAGGTATTCATCCATAACTTTCTTCACAATACCTTTAAATACCTCCTCCATTGTTCCGTCACTCATGAAATTCTTCGCACGGCTTCTCAGGTATTCATCTACCTGTTGTTTTAACATATCTTCAACACTCTTGTCATTGCCAAGCAAGTGTGACACTACCTTACGGAGTGTTTCTATGGGATTGAAATCCTGTGCACTGAAACTCCACCCATCGGAACTAATGCTGAATGACCATGGTTTCTTAATTTGTTTTTGCCACCACCAAGACCCAGTAACAATTCTCCACATTATTGTAGCTACTCCAGCATCTGCAGAAGCAACAAAAACCCATAACACGAGGTCATTTAGTATGTTTATCATTTACATCACTCACTTATAACACCATAGTATCTTTTGGGATGTTTCGAGATATCATGCATTGTATCCAGATGTCGCTTCATTGCCTTTCGTGTCATGGTTGTCATTCCACATATGTTGCATTTGCTTGTTTTATATATTGGTGCTCTTTTTTCATTCGCTATCATAGACTACCACCTTCCATATTTAGCTTTATCTTGCCCCAGTTACCTGTGGATGGTTCATATACAAGAAATACAAATGGAGGTAGTGTGCGTAACTTCATGGCAATACCTCTATCCATCAACTCACTTATGTAATAGATTGAATAATTAACATTCTGTCTTGCAAAAAATACATACTTCGCTTTGTCATACATCTCAATTGGCACCCAACTCAAACGCCTCACAAGCAATGACTCACCAAGATTCAACCTTCGTGCATTGATGAATATGCTTCTCATTATATCACTTGATTTGAGTTTGAAGTTATCAGCATCATCAATAACAACATGTGCATTCTCTATCTTTGGATTGGCAACCCATTTAAGTAGTATTGAGTTCAACGTTTCTTCAGTATACATTGGTGGTTCTATGATGTGTTCTTTTGGGATGTGTGTGTTATACCATTGTTTTGCACCACCACTGTTAATGACATATACATCATTGGGTGGCATTTTATCAATGAAATATTTGGATAATGTTGTCTTACCACTCTCGTTGGTGCCAACATATATCAAAAAATCTTTGTTGTATCTTATGTCAAATTTCACTCACAACACCTCAACTTCAACATCAAATCTACGTTCAAATTCTTCCTTCTTCTTGCGTTCTGCAGGATTGAGATAATGTGTTCTTTTACTCTGGATGAATCTTGTGGTGTATCCTCCATAAGTTGCACGTTTAAAAGCAACTATATCTATAATGCCATGTGACCCAGCACTACGAATACAATACCACCCTTGTTTTTCGAGCTTATGCATTATTCTTCTCTCGCGTGCCGCCCCGTTGTTATATGTTGTCATGTTATTCACATTTGGTATCTTACAATTTCCCGAACAAAAATGTTGATGTGGTTGTAGTTCAGCTTTTCCTTACACCAATTTATGAAAGCTAATCTAAAATCTGGATATTCTGTGCTGGTTGTTATATATATGTTGTCATTTATCCTTTTAATATTCAAACTATAATCATAACCCCAATTGTATTTCAGCTTCTTGACGTTTGTGCGGGTAGCACTCCCGCTAATAAAATCAATCACCACAAGGGTTTGATAAAATACAATTTTCTCCATATCTATACATCCAGTTTATCGACTTTAGGTGTGTGTTGTATTAGCACAGGATTGTGAACCATATATCCCATAGCATCTATTGCCTTTGAAATCTGTACTAATTCTCCATAACCGAAAGGTGAACTTTCTGGCATTATAACATTCAACACCATACTTCCATCATCTTGCTTTTGCATCATAACTTGCTTTGCTTCGGTGAACGGAGTATCCACGTTCAATCTATCTGCTTTTATGATTACCAATTTCAGTTCTTTGCTATCATTGTCCATCTACATCACCTTGTTGTTCTTCATCTTTAACCATTGCATCATCTCTGTCATCAGAAACTTCAGCTACAGGAATATCTGTAACCATATCCTTACTTGTTATGTCATACCACTCATGTATAATTGCATCTATAGTTGTTTTATCCTTTATTTTTTCTATCATTATATATCCAGTGTGGTCGTGATGTTTCTTGTCAAATGAAACATACTCTTGCAACTGATTTTCACGAAACACCTTTTTCACACTACAATCGTAGCATCTATATATTATGATTGATTCCACTACATCACCACAATCATACAATATCGTGTTCCTTCTTTTCTACTTCATCTTCGGGAAGATGTCCATTGGCGAGTATTTCATAACATTGCTGGCATACAGGTTTACCTTTCACAAATCTGACGAAACCCGTATAGTTTCCGCTCATATCCTTCCCGCATATTGTGCATTCCATTCCTTTTGTCTTCTCTTCTTTTTCGGTTGTCATATTATTCACCTTACGCATAATCCGACCCAGTATTTCTTATTATATGCATATCCCTATATGCTATAATATCGATGGGTTGTGTAAAATTATATTCTGGGTCGACCCTAAATCCTTGTCTAACCCATTGGTCAATTGTCTGTTGTTGCTGTGCACTGTATATTGATTTGTTGTCATTGCCAGCAGATTGTGCTTCCACATTCTCAACATTAGCTTGTTTCTGTTGCTGTTTCTTAGGATGTTTCGCGATAAATTCCTTCAGCTTGTTTATGTATAAATCACTCCTGTTAATTGCAGGCACTATGAATGATGCAATAAAGTAATTCAGTTCTGGCTGGTCCTCCAACATCTTCAAATCCTTTTTAGCAACATCATCGCTAAATGCAATTATATTGTCAACTTCATCATTTGTAAGCTTGCGTTCACCAACTATTTTCGCACCACCATATAACAAGTTGTTATTGATTCCTTGTGCAATACTTACCAGAAATCGTGCTGGTGATACTTTTACTCTTGTGGTATTATCATCACCACTATCATCTTCGCTTTCGTCCTCATCATAGCTATTCTCGTCAGAATCATTGCTTTCCTCGTCAAACATTCTTCCATATATATCTTTCAAACCCACACTTTCGGTGTTCTCTCCCTTCACAACACTTACTTCTGGTGTTTCAACACCCTTGTCTTCAACATTTTCAACGTTTGAAGAATTGTCATCTTCAGTATCTTCCGTATTTTGTTGTGCTGGTTCTGGAGTCCTGACCTTAGAATTATTATTGGATTGCCTCACTTTATACCAAACCTGTCCTATGTAACTACTGCTCAACTGTGGATATTTCTTCTGAGCTCGTTTTACAAACTC
Organism: Candidatus Woesearchaeota archaeon; assembly: GCA_964641875.1. Classification (GTDB taxonomy): domain Archaea; phylum Nanobdellota; class Nanobdellia; order Parvarchaeales; family Parvarchaeaceae; genus Parvarchaeum. The sequence continues at coordinate 5,786 of CAZXLU010000023.1, forward strand.
TTTTCTCGACCCACATGATTGTGCTAATCTCTGAAATTCACTCAAACCCACTGCCATGTTTTCACCATTTAATATCTAATATATAATAATAATGTATAGAGAAGAAAAAGCGTGTGTGTGAATAACTCCGCGGCGTCGTGCAACCTTCTCTATACATCTGTATATAATTGTAAATATATATTTAAATACGTTTTGCGTGGGCAACAAACATTAAATAAATTTTTGGAATGGCAACCACACCTGCCAAGACAAATCCCATTGTCATATAAAAAAACTTTTATTTAATAAGGGGCTCGCGATGTCATTATACGATATGTATAGGAACTCATATTTAATATTTTTCTCGGCAAGTTTTCATGCGGCAAACTGAGTTTATAGAATATAAAATTTATCTTGTCGAGGCAAACTGTTTGAGAATAATTAATTGTTAGACATTTTTTTACGAGGAATACAATATGAATAACATAGCAATAACATAGCAATATTACCGCGATATTCCTTTAAAATTAATGGTTTTAATTGTATTTTTTTGTCCTGGAATACAATCACCCATCTGTGTTTGATGCGTCCATAAAATGAATTTAAAAATGCCGGACGTATATTAAAATAAACATGAATAAAAATAACATTTAAATATATTAACGTTGAAATATATAATGTGTGATGTGAATGACTGAAACAACAACAACCAAGACCAACTCAGAAGCCGAACACTTCTTCGTGAGCAGTATTATTAAAATCGGTGGGACCCATTATCTTAAAATACCACAGGAAATATATAATCTTGATAAAACATATAATAGACCAATTCAACTATTTTGTAAATACGTGTGGCTCAAAGATAACGTGCTGAATATAATGGTGAGCGACCAACCACTTATATTCAAAGGAGAGAATTTAAATAATACTAAATAAAAGGTGAGAGAATGTATAAAACAAATATAGAAAGCGTGAGGAAATACAGAATATATCCGGATACAGACGTCGATTTCAAACTGAAAATAGACGGACAAACAGTATACAACATATGCCAGGAATACCCACTAGGTTACATGGACCACGTTTTGTTGCCTGTAAACGAGGAAGTGGTGATAGAAATAAAAGTCATCAGACTTGCAAGAAAATAAGGTGATGGAATGACTGACCCAAACGTCGTAGATAGAGCGTTCGAGCTATACAAAACAATGATAACCACAAAAACTGACACACAAACAGCACTGGAGATAATTAAAATGATGAACATACTGACAATAATAAACGCATTCGAACAAATGCCTGAAGAAATGAAAGGCAAACTACTAGCAAGCCTGAAAGAACATCTATATGATTACGCAGACGAGACGTATAAAATAATATATGGGTGGTATATCAAATCAGGTATATCGGATAGTAATATACATGTATGAATAAACTGTGATGCAATGGTGTTGATGAATGAATACCTTCGTGAAAGAATGAAGATGATGAAAATGGACGAAACAAATGACGGGGCGTATAAAATAAAACCAAATGACAGAACATATAAAATAGAAGGACTATATGTTGGACCACAGAAGGAATACACAAAAGAGGAGATGGTGAAAGTGTATCGGGCGGCAATCGAACAAGGTAAAAAACAAGGTGCCAAGGATGTAATTGATGCGGCAACTACATTAGCTTCCGGATTCACAGAACTAAGGAATATCATGGAAGAAATGTATGATAACAAACCAAAACCAATACCTGTCGATGAACCATATTCATTTGAACTGGAATGGATTGACGAAATTTTGAAAAGAAAATGATGCTTACCTATAGGTAAGGTGAATTGAATGGAATCTAAAATACAGCCAAACGAACTGGGAGCCATGAACGTGCTGAGGGCACGCGACATTGTCGGACAGATAATAGACACAACCATAACAGCAGTGGACAGCAGACAATTCAAACAGCCAAACGGAGATATGCAAGAAAAGAGGACACTGACAGTCACTATAGATGGCAAGGAAAAGTCATTTGTCATTGGTGGTGATAACCTGGGTGTTCTCGTGGAAGCATACGGAATGGATACAGCAAAGTGGGTAGGTAAGGCAATACGTCTAACAACAACGAAGAAACTGAACCCACAGACAAAAGAGAGGGTAGATGGAATCTTGGTGGCAATACCGAGGTAATTGTTTGGAGGGGGTAACCCCCCAAATATTTATTGGTGATAAAAATGCAATTCATATATATCGCAATATTATGGGCAATAGTTACATTTGTCGATACAACCACTGTTGTGTGGTGGATTAAACACAAGAACAACATACTGCTACCATTTGGAATAACAAGTGCAAGTATGTTTGCTGTTCAGGTGTTTGCTGATAAGCTCAGTATTTGGAGTTTCGGAATAGTGGCACCATCTGCAATAGTGTTGTATATTGACATGCTTATAATAAACGACTTGGTAAATGAAAAGTTTGGAAGAAAAGTAGCATTAAACATGGCGATACTCAGTTTCATCCCGGGTGCGTTGATGTTAACATTCGGTTACATTACAACATTGTTTGCACAACCATCATTCGCAGTATTGGCTGGTTACAATTCAATATTCAGTGTAAGTGTTCGTATAGGCATTGCATCATTCATAGCATTCACAGTAGATTACTTGTTTGATACATACGTATATTCGAGACTGAAAGTTGCATATAAAGGAAGAAAGCTATACATCCGTTACTTGGGTGCAGAAATACCAACAATTATGTTGGACAGTGCTATATTCATAACAATAGCATTCTTCGCAACAATGCCAACAGCACAACTACTGACACTGATAAAGTCACAGATGTTGATGAAATATCTGCTTGGTATACCCGCAATAGCATTTATGTATTACGGAAGGTGGCTATTATACAGGAAGCCACCAACCAAGACTAACAAGGTGATAAATCAGTATAGTCTGGGATAAAATAAAAATGGTGTATAAATGAAAACTGCATTTGTCGAAACAAACAACATGATAGGGTGGACTGCTAAGTTCACCGACACAACAATGCTAATAGCAACACAATTCAAACCGAGTCGCGGTAACATGCAACAACTGGATAAATTCAATGAAATATGGATTGATAACGGAGCATACGAAGCAGGTGTTGACAATAAAGTGAACTTTACAAAAGCAATACAGAAACAACTCAAACTTGCCAACAAACTTTCAGCGACACACAAAGTATTCATCATACTACCGGACGTGTTACTCAATCACCACGAAACAGCCATTGCATTCTACAAATATATCGACAGAATAAAAGAGAATATCATCAACAGCACACAACTCGTCGGTGTAATACAAGGAACCACATTATCAGAAATAAATTCGATATGTAGGATGTATGAAGACAACAATATCAAATACATTGGAATACCAAAGAAAATGCGTGAATCAATCAACTATAATGTCTACAAACATGCAATACTGGACGAGTATAAACCACAATATATCCACTACCTCGGATTTGTAGAGAACGATTTGAATGACAAGTTGCTACCACACATACACAGCATCGATACTAAATACCCCATCAAACTGGCATTACAGGATACAATAATACCATTCAATGATGTGTCATATTTCAACAAGATACCAATGAAACGCTACATTGATTACCATGTTGAAAGATTTATAGCAATGGTGAGCAAATGAGGGCTGTAACAGCATTCTATATGAGTTCCGACAATAAACCACACGTTGTGCTGGTTATACAAAACACATTAACAAATGGCAAGATATCAATAAAGACGATTCCAATAGAATCACCACCACCATACTTCTACGAAGAAATGGGACACACAATCAACACAAGCGATATTATTCAAGTAGAAGAAATTAAGGTAATGAATGGAACATTTACGAAATATAATGTCACAACACCGAACATCATTCCACAAATACGTGATGAATACAGCAGAGAAGCGGATATTCCATATGTCAAACGTGTAATATATGACTCGAAAATGGATTTAGGTAACGAACCATTAAGCAAGTGCTACATTGATACAGAAGCATACAATCCTACCACACGATTTGTAGACTTCGAACTGGACGAGTTGAAAAGCGTAAGTATGATTTTAAATGATGGAAGAAAATACGTAATATACAACCTAAAGAAGGACACAGCACAAACAACAACATCATCTAACAGCGAGCTTAATATAACATACATAATGGTAGCAAACGAACGCTCCCTATTATCAATGTTCTACAACATCACAGAAAATGAGGCAATGTATGTAGGATGGAACTTACGTGAGTTCGACTACGAGTTTGTAAAATCGCGTAGTATAAAATACAACATGTATGATTTCAACAAACACATTTGGATGGACTTAATGTCACTATATAAAAGATTTGTAACATCATATTCAAAAACAAACATCGTCACAAGCTTTAGCTTAGAGAATGTATCACAACACGAACTGGGTATTGGCAAGATGGATAAGAAGGAAGCATTGTGGGGAGGTAATATAGATACAGAAATGGAATACAACCTACGTGACAGTGAACTTGTAAAACAAATTGACGAGAAAACAAAGTTGACAGAACTAATTGATAGCATAGCAGTAACACTCAACCTACTTGTAGATGATTGCATATACTTTAGCAATGCAATTGAATATACTGTGATGAGAGAACTACACAACAAATACGTCTTCAAAAATAAACAACACAACCCACCACAAAAGAACAGTAACTATAAAGGTGCATTTGTGCACGAAGCACCAACAGGAATATTCAAGAACATTGCAACATTCGACTTCAGCTCGCTATACCCAAACATAATTAGAACATTCAATCTCGGACCTGAAACAATAACAGATGACACAAACAACACAATAAGTATACCCAACTTACCATACCACTACACGAAACAGCGCGAGAGTGTATACAACAAGTTGATAACAAGATTGCTCGAACTGAGAAAGAAATACAAAGAGTCATACGAACAAACACACAACGAGACATTCAACACAATGCAAATAGGTGTGAAGTTTCTCATAGCAAGTTTCTACGGTGTGCTGGGATTCGAAAATGGAAGATTGTATGACAAACGTGTTGCTGAGAGTATCACAACAATAGGACAACACTTAATAAAAATGATAGGTGAAAAATTCGGTAGTATTTACGGTGATACCGACTCTGTGATGATTCCAATTAAAAGTGAACATGTCAAAACAGAAATATTCGACATACAAGAGGAAATGAACAAGATGATTTTATCCGAGGTGCAACAATACAACACAATGCAAAACACACTCAACATACGATTCGAAAAAATGTTTGGCAAGGTGTATTTCTATGGCAAAAAGAAACGCTACTATGGAATTGTAACATTAGATGAGGACTTCAGCACATGCAATTATGTGTTAGCACGTGGCTTAGAAATACGCAGGACAGACTGGTGCCCGCTTGCAATAGAATATGAAACCAACATACTGCAACTGTTGTTGAATGACATCAAGAGTGCAATAAAATACCACCATACATTCATTGAAAATATGAGAACACAAACAAATGACAAATTCGTAATACACAAATCAATAACAAAACCAATCTCAGAATATAAAGTAATACCACCACATATCAAGGTAGCAACCGAACACGACTACATCGGCAGTAAAATAGGATACATCGTCACAAACTACCACAATAATAAAATAATTGACGTAAGTCGAGAGATTGACAAAGCAATACCATCATACAAATACTACATGGATAAACAAATCAAACCAATATATGAACGCTTGTTAGAACCATTAATGGGAACACAACAAAAACTGGTGATGTAAATGGCAACAAACGCAGAAACTGAATTTGTGAAAACAAAAAGATTTGTAGCAAAAGGAGGGAACAAAATAGTGTTTAATGTATTGGTCAATGGTGAGGTTGTTTTCCTTGCGGATAAAATAATATCATTTGAGGAAGATTATCCATATTCATTTTTGGATAGCATACCACAAGAACTCACTGTGCCAATACATGAAGACTGGGAGTTTGAAATAAGATTAGTACGACATATAAAATATAAAAAATGGGCGATGAAATGACAAAAACAAAAGATGAAATAATTGACAATGCAAAAGAAATAGCATCCAACATAATAATGAGAGTGCTCGGGATTGCAGTGATGGTAATAATCCTGTATATAAACTACCATTATTTCGTATACACGTTTGCACAATCAACTGTGTTAGCAATTGCATTGTTCCTGTTATGGATTTTATTAGGTAGCTGGACATCAGCTATAGGACTTGGCTTAGGAATACTCATGTTGTTTAATGCTACAGATTATAGGTGATGTAAATGACAAAAACAAAACAAATAGAAGGGAAGGAAATCATACAACAGCTATACAACAAACTGGCAGAAATAAAATGGTATAACGACTGCGAGGGTGTTGCTGGTAAAGCTGGATACGAATGGTGCATAAGAGATTTGATGGATATATTGGCAATAGATAGCTGGGATGATTGACATGACACACTATACAAAGAAGCAACTGATGGCTGTAGAAAAAAGACTTAACTCCATGTATAACGAACACAGCTACTTTGGAATGATAACAATAACATCAAGACTCGATGAAAAAAAAGACAAACAGATACTGGCTATTGCCGATAAAATAATTAAGAGACACAGTGAAATGGAACGTGCGAGCATTGTAAAAATGATGACCGATGACCAACATGAAAACAAAAATAATAAGAGACAAGGTTGAATATGCACTTGGTGTAATGGTGATGTTTATTTCACTTTTCACACTTGTGAATGCTATAGCACAATTCAAAAACAAACCAATACCGCTAATGTTGCTGGGCATATTCAGCATACTTTTATTTATAAGTGGATACATGCATACAGTTTTTGCAAGGAGTGATTGACATGACAACAAATGAAAAGGAACTGGACTGTGATTACTGCGGCAACGAGATAGAAGAAGAAGAGTGTTATAGCTGTGGACATAAATTCACAATTGGTGAAGTTGTTTATTGCTACTATGATGGCGAACACCACTATTGTGAAGATTGCATAAAGAAATCCAAAGTCGGGTGATTAACATGCCAAGAAAACAAGCAATATATAAAAGCTGGGACAAAAACGAGCTTAGCAATCTGTATGAAACACACACCGCTAAAGAATTAGCACAACACTACAACGTAAGTGTAACAACAATAAGACGTGCGTTGCACTACTACGGAATATACAAACACAAAAAACAAAAACACAACACTATAATGTCAATGAGTCTATACATCACGTATAAAGGAATGGTGATTGATGTAATGGGAAGTTTGATTGTCGGTAAAAATAAATACAACACAATTGAAAACAAGGCATTATACATGTTCAGTGTTTTGATGAATCACATACACGGACCTGGAAGTAAAGGACTCATAGCAATAATGTCACAACACGAAGAAGAGTCACAAGCAGGATACAGTGAAACACCGACGCAACAAGAAGAAAGAGGATTTAGATGGGACAGATTTATCGTTAACGATAAGGACCACGCACAAGAAAGAAACAAGAACATGATTGAAAAATCAAAGAAAGGTGATACCAATGACAACGTATGAACTGAAACTGGATATAGACAACAAGATGAAAAAAACACAACTCACAAATCTGTTGTGCAAAAAAACGGACGTGATAAGGAAAATCAAGCACGAAACGATATACGCAATATTCAACATCTTCGAAACACACAAAGGCTACCACGTATATGTGACATATGACACAAACGCTAAACTAAATCCAAAAGATATAGTGATGCTACAACTAATATACGGAAGTGACCCGGCACGTGAAATGCACAACCTCGAAAGGATAGAAAAGCACATAAAAAACTGGAATGTGTTGTTCAGTAGCAAATACAAACTGAAATATAAGCACAACACATTCGTGCTGGGTAAAAAAATAAGCGCTGAAAAGTATGTTGAATCATTCATATACTAGTGGTGTGAGTAATGCAGTTTGCAAGCGCGGAACGAATACTGAACGCAAGCTTACTACTAAACATACCTCCGATTATGATAATGGGTAGTAACAGCATCGGTAAAACAGAAATGCTTAAAACAATAACACACAAATTTAAGCATTCTGAATTTACCACAAGTGTAGAATACGGAGGACTGAAACAATACATCCCGCTACTGCAACAACACAAAACACAGACGATAGTAATTAGTGACTTGCAAAGAATCATTCTGAGAAGAAGCGGTGTGCGTGACAACACAATAGGACTCATCAGCAGTCTTATAAGTGAAGGAACACAATTCGAGCTTGCGTTCAGTAAGGACAGTATTGTTGACTTCAAGAAACGGAAGAAGAACTACAACCTCAACTTCATAATAGGATGCACGCCATTCCACGTATCAAAACTTGCTGAATTAGGATACCACGACCTGCTAGTCAGATTCATATACGTCCCTGTAGAACGAGATGTAAGCACAATCGATTTCAGAAAACCATTCAAACCGGAAGTGCCTATATTCACCACATATGATAAAAAGAAACTACAACAACTTAAAGACACTGACACCACACGAACAATTACACAACTCACACCACGTGAGAACACAATGTATAAACAGCTACAAATTGGTCTCAAGCTACTGAATGTAGAATTGAAAGACCAGGTCTTATTTTACCGACCACCAGATATGAAACTAAACAGAAATGCACCTCAATATACATTTGCGGCACAAACTCTCTAAATCCAGGAAGCTCAAATAGTTTGAGCCAAACCGAAAGATTTAAATACTTTGCGAGGCAATATATAATTGTGAAAAGGTGTGTGAATGACCACAAACAAACGAAGCGTGTCGGGTGCCACACGAGAGATGGCGAAATACAGAAAGACTAACATCACAGGACTGCTAGCAGGCAATCTTACAGCAGAATACTTGGAACGCAAATACAGAGCACTGCCGTTCGACACATTCATCACGCGCGTGGGGGACACAGTATATCTCAACACGAGGCAGTCAATATAAAGGTGATGGAATGGACAACAAAGACGCAGGCGCGATGATATTAAGAGTGATGAGGAAGGCAGAGGAGCGAGGCATAATAAATACCGACCAACAGATAGATTTACTGATGTTGTTTCTTAAAGAAATTGAATGGTGATGCAATGAGCGAAATGGAAGAAA
>CAZXLU010000024.1:0-14810 GCA_964641875.1 Candidatus Woesearchaeota archaeon
TTTTTTATTTTCCACTTTAATCTATAAGGTTTTGGTTATTAAAACTATAAATAATTTGTAATAATTAAGGAATAAATATTATTACTACTTACTTAAGTAATGGAAAATAACTTATATCTATTTAAAAATATAAAATTCAAAAAAATACTTTTAAATCCACCAAGCATAAAACCAGGATCATTTAAAGGAGCAGGTGATTTTAATAAGATAAATAATTTTTACTGGCTTACTTCTAGAAGCAGGACAAAAGAAAAAAGGGGTTATGAAGTTGAGATATTCTATTCCAAAGATGGTTATAATTTTAAATTGGCTAATAAAATCAGTATAAAAGAAATAGAAAAAAGTATAAACAAAGAAATTTCCAGCATAGAAGGGCAACAATTATTATATGATAAAAAATCAAAATTGTATTATTTATATATTTCAATAGACATCGGAAATGAATCAAATCACTTTTGGTATACTATTTTGATGACATCTAAAAACCCAAAAAACAAATGGATTAATAAAGGAGCTGTTATAAAACCAGTTAAGCCATTTAATACTGCTAAAGATTTAAACATAACTTATATTGATGGGCAATATATCGGTATTTCAAAGTCATACATAGATAAAGAAAACAAATTAAAAGCAACCGTTTATAAAAGCAAAGACGGAATAAAATGGAAGTATTTAGGTGAACCTAAGATAGATGGCAGAAAACAGCCTAATATATTTGCAATAGATGGAAAAATTTTAAAATATGACGATGAAATCATTTTTATAGGCTCCCTTGGGGATTATTTCAAAAATGGTTTAACAGCATCCAATAAGATATGCTTCTTAAGGTTAAATCTGGAAAAAATGGAATTTTCTACACTATTCTCAAAAAAATGGATACCCAAATCAAAATATGAACATAAAAAATACCCAATCCACACATATTTCACGCCTTTTTGGGATAGCAATAAAAAAGAATGGAAAATAATAATTGAAGCCATAGATCCTAAATACACAAAAAAACTGGGAGTATTTGATGTAGTAGACCATGTTATAATGTACACAGCGAAAATGAATCCCATATGATAACAGAAAAAATATGCGGGGTGACTGAAGACAAATTAATACTTGATGGTATTATTTACAAAGGCAAAAACAATAGGAAAGTAATAATAAACGTACATGGTACAGCAGGTAATTTTTACATAAATGAATTTATAAATTCCATGGCAAAAAAATACACAAAAAATGGAATTGATTTCATCGTTTTTAATAATCGTGGACATGATTTTATATCAGAAATAAAAGTTTATGGTAGAAAAAGATCTAAAATAATAGGTTACGCATTTGAGGATTTTACTAAAAGTAGGTATGATATAAAAACATTTGTAGATTTAGCTCACAAATTGGGTTACAAAAAGATAATACTTCAAGGGCACAGTCTTGGCGCAGTAAAAGTTGTTTACTACATGGAAAAAACAAGAGACAAAAGAGTTGCTGGTTTAATACTCGCATCTCCACCAGATATGTACGGATTGATGAAAAAGAAAGAAAAACCTACCTATCAAAAGCAAAAATTAATCTTCATAAAAAGTAGTAGTAGCAAGTTGGTAATATCTAAAAAAACACTAAATCAACTAAGTAAAGAAAATGGACCAGCTAACATATTTAGTACATATTCTCCAAAAAAGCATTCAATTTTAGAAAAAGTCAGTATTCCAATACTTGCTTTCTTCGGGGATAGGTCTGAGGCCGTTATAATGAATCCAGAAAAAGCCCTAAAGATAATAAGAAATAAAGCAAAATCCTGCAAAAATTTTACATATCTTGTATTTAAAGGTGGAAATCATGTTTATTATGGTATTGAAGACAAAGTATCTGGATATATAGCAAAATGGGTAAATACTAACTTTATTTAGAAGCTATAACCTGTTTTACATATTCACCATTTTTATAAATATTATATTTCTTGAGCCCAAATGATATTTTTGAACCTACCTTAAGTGGGGAATCCCCTGGGATAACGATCATATCCTTTTTATCGGTTTCACAAAGCCAGTAATTTATATTACCAACCAACTCATTTGTAACAAGTTTTGCACTAAATTTGCCTTTTTTAGGAGTCGTCCATTCAGGTCTAAAACCAAAGCTTGTATTTTGGTCTTTTGTTATAAAACTCATTGGGAAGTTTCCTATAAAATCTGCAACCCATTTATTTTTAGGAAAGTTGTATAAATTATTAAACGAATCTATCTGCTGAAATTTCCCATCATTCAAAACGCCCACCCTTGTTGTTATATTAGATGTTTCTCTCTGGTCATGAGTTACATAAATGAATGTGCTCTTCAAAGTTTCCTGCAACCTTTTCAATTCCTCTCTAGCTGTAAATCTTACCCTAGCATCAAGATTTGAAAAAGGTTCATCTAACAAAAACATCGAAGGTTCGCGTACTAATGCTCTTGCAATTGCAACTCTTTGCTTTTGACCACCGCTTATCTTAGATACTGGAGAGTGGATAATCTCTGATATCCCTAATAATTTTAATGTATTTTTAACTTTTTTATCTATTTCATCTTTTTTAAATCCGGCAATTTTAAGAGGAAATGCGACATTTCTATAAACATCCATATTCGGGTACAATGCATAGCTTTGAAATACCATAGCAATATTTCGCTTATTTGGTGGCAAATCCGTAATGTCTTTTCCATCCAAGAATATCTGTCCGGAATCAGGTTCTTCTATACCTACTATGATTCTTAATAGTGTACTTTTTCCAGTTCCTGATGGGCCCAAGATTGCAAAAAGTTCCCCCTCATAAATTTTAAGGTTTAAATTATCAATTACAGCCTTCTTCCCAAATTTTTTCGTTAGATTCTTAAGTTCAAGCTTGACTTTCTGTTTCATCCTGTTATACCTCCTGTCATATATATTCCTCTAATATACTTTTGTAAGACAATAGTTAAAATAATTACCGGTATCGATACTACTGCCGCAAATGCTGCAGCTTGAACCAAACTACCCTCTGTGATATTTATGTAAACTATTACTGGCAAAGTTGGTTTTAATGGTGAAAGTATCACAGCAAATGTAAACTCATCCCAAGAGGTTAACCAAGATAGTAAAAACGCTGCCGCAATTCCAGCTCTTGCTAAAGGTACTAACATAGTATAGATTGTTCTAAATAACCCCATACCATCCACTCTAGCCTGATTTTCAAGGTCTTTTGGAATGGCTCTAAAAGAACCTAGTATTATGAAGGTTGCTAAAGGAAGTGTAAACAATGATTGAGCTAAAGCCAATGCCAATGGAGAGTCAAATAAACCCAACTTTATAAAATCAACTGATATTGGTATAGCAATTATAAGAGCAGGAACTAAATTTCCGATAAATAAAAAAACCATTATAAGATTAGCTAATCTTCTATTCAATTTACTTAAACCATATGCTGCAGGTATTGCTATTGCTAAAGTAATTGCTCCAACTATAAAGGCTACTTCTAAACTCTTAAACAAGGGGGCAACAAAATGATATTGTGTCAATGCAGTTATAAAATTATTTAAAGTTAATTTTGTTGGCAGTTGAGCTGGAAATAATTTATCTAAGGTAACGGTTGTTGGAGAAAATGAAACAAGTAAAAGTATGTAAAGAGGATAAATAAATATTATAGCTACGATTATAGCAACGGCATACAACAAATATTTTTTTATATTTTTTGTTAACATATTAATCTACTGCCTCATAAACTCCCATCAAACGTTTTCTAAACAATACAATTAAAGCAAATCCTAATACAAATGCAAATAATATAGTTGCTGATGACAACGAATAATATAATGTTGAACTAGTAGAGTAAAACTCATACGTTAAGGTAGTGAGAAGTGGCGGATTATACCCGAACAGTATAAGCGGAAGCGCAAATATATTAAATTCTGCTATTCCTCTTACTATTAAAGCTATTGTAACAAAATCCGCAATATTGGGGAGGGTTATACTAAAAAATCTCCTAATAGGTCCTGCTCCATCAACAGCAGCTGCACTATAAAGTTCAGGAGGGATTTGACTCATGCCTGCAAACAATATAATTGCTACTATTGGAGTTGTTTTCCAAGCATCCGCTAACATTGTGGTAAACAAAGTCATATATGTATTAGCATACCAATTTATGGCATGTATACCAAATAATGCTAAAAATGAATTTGCATAACCTCCAACAGCAGGAAATATTAAAGAAAAAGTATAAGCAGAAACAACTGTTGCTATTCCAAATGGAACTATGTATATAGTAGAGAATATGGCTTTACCTTTCAATGCCTTAGTTAACAATGTTGCAATTATAAAACCAAAAATAAATTCTATAGTTAAAGCACCTGCGGTTAATATAAATGTATTTATTATTGCTGAAATAATCCCATAATGAGATAACGCAGTAAAGTTACTAGTAGTAAAACTTCCTGTTGAAGGCGAACGAAAACTTTGTATAACGCCAGAAATGGCTGGGAAAAAAGATATACCAACAATATAAGCAACTAGGGGGATAATGAGCAATACTGGCAAGTACTTTCTTTTTAATTTAAAGACCATAAAATAGAATATAAAATTATTTTTGAGATTAAGCAGCCTTCAATGGCGCAAAGTAACCCTGTTCGAATTGATTAGCATATGTAGTGTTGTAATTGCTTACCAAATACTGGTATAATGCCTGGTTTTCGGTGTTGAGTATGCTCTGTATACTCGATTCAGTACATGTTGCTCTGCCACAATTTTCAGTTACTATCTTTGTGAATGCATCGTCTGCAAGTGCATTCCACTCTGTTATCCATGCTACTGGTGGTCTGAAGAATGCTCCTTGATTAAATGCATCCAATAAAGCTTTTTCAGATGCTGTTGTGTTTGTATAAGTTGTTCCGTTTGCTGATGTATAAACAACAGTTCCTGTTGTAGCTATTGATTCATAATTGGTTAATGATCCTGGCCACTGATAATCGAAAAAGTTGTATTCATTGTTGTTCAAACCTTTGTATGATGCCCAGTAATCATGAGTATAAGCTGGAGAGAAATACTTGCTTAAATTGTATATGTAATAGTAAGCAGCGACGTCCCCGCTATCATTCAACACTATTGGATTTCCACCTGCTTGCACCATCCATTGGAACATTTCAGTAGAAGTACTTGCTCCACCGTGTCCCTGCATACTTATACCTCCAAATCCTGCAGAGGTAAGTGCCTTTCCTAATGATAAGAGTTGTTGCCAGTTCTGTGGAGGAGTGGTGAAACCTACTTTTTTCAAAGCCTGGGTGTTATACCACACTAATGCTAGATTTGCTCTGTAAGGTAAGAAATAAACGCCTCCAAATGTCTTTTTCTCGTATGTTACTAATCCTGCCATCGAAGGTATTAGGTCACTTGGCAATAAAGAACTAGCATTTGTTATGTTGTCTAAGTATCCTGGATAGAATAATTCACCTATAGCCATATTGTCCTGAGCTATAACTGTTGCGCCGACATTTCCGCTTTGTACTAAAGCTTCTACGTCTGAAGTTATTTGATCAGGTCTTAATTGAACCCATTTAATTGTAATCTTTGGATATAAATGCTCGAATTCTGGAATCAAAACTTTTTGCATTATCTGAGTAGCTGAAGCGCTAACTCCTAAATCATCATACATTGTAACAGTAACTGCTGGTCCATTATAAGCAGGCAATGTAGTGTTTTGCGGGTTAGCAGAATAAGCTGCAGTATCTATTGGTGGCCAGCCCAATTTCTGTAATTGTACTTGTGCTTGTGTAGATAAGAAAAATGATATTACTGTGTCTATTGCATTTAGGTTAGTCGCTCCTTTAGGTATTGCAAATACATCTCCACCGATTAAATGTTCTGTATTGTTTAAACCTGCTGGTCCTCCATATACTCCTATTGTAGAAGAAGGTGTAAATGAGCTAGAGGTTGAAACATTTGTAGATGGAGTAACCACTGTTTTGGTTGTAGTTACATGAGAAAAATAACCTATGAAGAAGAAAACTATTGCAACAATTACTATAGCAACTATTGCAGAAACTGGAAAACCACTTTTTTTATTTTCCACTTTAATCTATAAAAATTAATTATATTTAAAGCTTTTGGTTATTAAAACTATAAATAATTTGTTGGGTTTTTAATTAAATATGCATATAGAATGTTACAAGGATAAAAAAATAACGCTTGTAAGAGTAAATAATTATAAACCAATAATAAAGTTTAACTTCTCTGAATCTAATTTTAGTAAAGTCAAAGGGGATGAAATAAATTTTAAAGGAAATAAAATAAAATTTGAGGGATACGATAATAGCATAGTAATATCAAAGGATTTACAGATAAAGGAACACTTACTAGGATTGGGAGAGAACACTTTTAACTTGGATAAAAGAAGAACTAAGTTATCTCTATGGAATACTGACTCTTACAATTATCATAGATATACAGATCATTTATACGTGTCAATACCTTTTTTAATATCTGTATCGAATAAAGGAAAATTCGGTATATTTGTTAACTATACTGGAAGAATAGAATTTGACAATGGAATAAAAGAATACAATAAAATGCAAATAGCGGTAAATTCTAAAAGTTTTGATGTTTTTTTAATAGAAGGAAATAGTATAAAAGAGATAATCAGAAATTTTGTTGAACTTACTGGAAAGCCATTTAAAATACCAAAATGGGCCTTAGGTCATTCTATATCTAGATATACTTATTTTCCACAGGAAACTGTTGTTGACGTTTTAAAAGAGTATAAGAAACATACAAAAGTAGACGCAATCTATTTAGATATAGATTACATGGATAAATACCGGATATTCGAATGGAACAAAAATCATTTTCCAAGACCAGAAAAATTAATAAATTCATTGCATAAATTAAACACAAAAGTCGTAACTATATTAGACCCTACTCTTAGAGTAGACCAAAATTATAAGTTGTTTAAAGAAGGTTTAGGAAATTACTGTGAAAACCCTGATGGCAGCTTGTACATATCTAAAATGTGGGCCGGACAATGTGTCTATCCTGATTTTCTTAATAAAAATGTAAGAGAATGGTGGGGTAAACTAATAAAAAACTGGGTAAACACATATAAAATAGATGGGATCTGGCTTGACATGAATGAACCATCTGCTTTTAATGAGAATAGAACTTTAGACAGCAATGTGCTACATAAAATAGACAATAAAAGGGTAGCAAGACATGAAGAGGTTCACAATGCATATGCCTATTTCGAAGCGATGGCAACTTATGACGCACTCAAAGAACCATTTATTTTATCTAGATCTGGCTATGCGGGTATACAAAAATATGCTGCGATATGGAGTGGAGATTCTACTTCTACTTGGGAGGATATGTCTCTACAAATACCTTTACTGCTTAATTTAAGCATATCTGGTGTACCATACGTTGGCTGTGATATAGGCGGATTCAATGGCAGAAGTGATCAAGATTTATTAGTAGCTTATTATAAGATGGCAGTATTTTTTCCAATATTTAGAAACCATAAGAATAAATTAGAAAATGATCAAGAGATCTATACCCTTGATGATAAACATAAAGAGGAGATAAAAAAAGTTATAGAGATAAGATACCTTTTCATGGATTATATAATAGAATTAGCAGAAAACGCGCATAAAAATGGAGATCCAATCATAAGGCCTTTACTTTATGAATTTGAATCTGATGAAAACACCTATAACGTAAATGATGAGTATATGCTTGGATCAAAAATTTTATACGCACCTTTACTAGAAAAGAATATAGATAAAAGAGATATTTATCTTCCAATTGGGGATTGGATGGAATTTAGCATTAAAAAAGAGTTTCATGGGCCTTGTTACATTAAATCAGAAACTAATATGCCAATATTTATAAGAAAGGGCTCCAAAATTAAATTAACAGATGGAAGGGTATTAACTTATTGAATATTTTTTATATCCAACAAAGCTTTAATTAAGCCTGCGTGAACGAATCCTTGGGGAAAATTACCTGTGAAGACTTTATTATGTACATCTATATCCTCTCCTAATAGGTTATTAGAACCTGTTATATTTTTTATGTTCTCTAATATTTTAATTGCATCTTTTTTTCTGTTTAAATTTGCATACACTGATGCCAACCACGTAGAACAAAGAACAAACGCATGGTGAGCCCTCCCCAACGGATCGAAAGTGTATCTGTATACAAAACCTTTTATTGTAAGATTTCTTTCTACAACCTTTAGAGTATTCAAAAACAAAGGATCATTAAAATCCATAAAACCATAAATCGGGAAGGATAAAACCTGCGCTTCGACTTCATTACTTTGAGGAAATGTAACCAAAATTCCCTTATTAACACAATTTGAGAGTACCCATTTCTTTATTTCCTCCCTTGTTGAAGTCCAACGATCTTCTCCGCCTATTGCTTTAATCAATTCTCCAGCGCTTTTCAAAGCAACCCATATCATAACCTTTGAATGTGAATACTCATGATCTTCGGGTTTTTCCCATATACCTGAATCTGCTAATTGCCAGTTATCTACTAACCAATCTGCAATGTATTCTATGGCCTTTATATGATTTTGTATAAACTCTTTATCATTAGTTATATCAAAATAACTTTTAATAGCATAAAGAAATTCGCCCTCTATATCCAATTGGATTTGATTACTAGCCCTATTACCTATTCTAACCGGTTTAGAATTCATAAAACCATTAAGAGAAGTTATGTATCTCTCGCCGTATATTTTATTTCCATCTACTTTATAGAGATTGTATAAAGGTTTTCCAGAGTAATCTACCATACTAAAAAGAAACTCTAGAGCCCTCCTTCCGTCTACTTCTAAACCTACACTACAAAGAGCAGAGGCCATTATTGCAGAGTCCCTAACCCAAACATACCTGTAATCCCAGTTCCTATTCCCGCCAGGATCTTCCGGTAAAGAAGCTGTTGGGGCTGCTATTATGCTACCTGTTGGAGCATAAGTTAAACCAAGAATTGTGAATATTGAAGTTTTAAATAAAGAATCAAATGGCTCTAATTCCGTTTCTTTTAAATCAATTTTTATCTTATCTTTATAAGACCCCCAGTAGTTTATTGTCGACTCTAATATTTTTTGGACATTCATTTGATTATTACCCGGATATTCTAAATTATAAACTTCCTTTGAGCTATAATAATAAAGTATTAATTCACTTATTCCATTATTTAATTCCCAGTTATAATCTCCTACTTTTTTGTACTCTCCATTTATTTCAAGAACTAAAAACCCTTTACCATTTTTGTTTTCAAAAATGAATTTGTTTCCGTCTTCTGAATAATTAAAATCATTGCTGACAAAATTAAATAATGGCTTAAAATTTATTTGTAAAGGTATTTTTGAATTAATATGTCTTATAAAAATGGGTTTCCCTTGAACCAAGAAATCTGTTACATAAGCTTCTCCTTCAACTGTCTTAAATTTTGTAGTTAATACGTTTGGAGCAGTATAATTATGTTCAGACGAAAATTCGCCGGTCGGGCTGACATTAAAAGAACCTCCATTATTATCATCTAAAATATAAGATATTGTCGGATCGGAATCAAATTTTGGAAGACAAAGCCAGAGAACATTTCCACGCTTATCTATCAATGCACTTGTAAGCTGATTACTTACAAATCCAAAATCTCTAAAATCTCTCAATTCAAGCATTTATTTAAAATATTATTACTAAAATATTAAACTATCGTTTATGCAGAGTAATATTGATTATATAGAATAAATAAAAAGAATTTATAATTTTATAAACATAATGTATTATGAAGGCTTTAAGTGCAATAATAAAGAAAACTGGAAAGATAGAGGAAAACCCCTTAGAAATAGAAGAGAAAGACATACCAGAGATAAATAATGATGAATTATTAATAAAGGTAAATACTTGCGGAGTGTGTAGAACAGATTTACATATAGTAGAAGGAGACTTAAGTAGCGATGTTAAAGATATAACACCGGGACACGAAATAGTCGGGATAGTTGAAAAGACTGGAGAAAAAGTTAAAAACATTAAAAAGGGAGATAGAGTCGGTATTGCCTGGCTTTACAGTTCCTGCGGAAACTGTGAGTATTGCATAAGCGGTAGAGAAAATTTATGCCAGAATAAAGAATTTACTGGATTTTCTAAAAATGGTGGTTACTCCGAGTACATGATAGCAAAAAGTAACTTTGTATTCAAATTGCCTGAAAAATTGAAAGATGAAGAAATTGCACCATTGCTATGCGCTGGTGCGATAGGTTATAGATCTTTCAAATTAGCTAATCCGAGTCCTGGGAGTACAATAGCTATGTTTGGATTCGGAGGATCTGCACATTTGACATTGCAACTTGCTAAAAAACTAGGTCATAATGTAGTTGTTGTAAGCAGGAATGAAAACCATCTAAAATTAGCCAAAGATCTTGGAGCAGATTTTACTTTCTCACCTAAGTATGGGGAAGTTTACTCGAACCTAATAAACAAAAACATAGAAAATGCTATAGTATTTGCACCGTCTGCGATACCAATAATGAATGCCTTAAAGGTGATTAAGCCAGGTGGAAGAGTTGTAGTTTCTGGTATACACGTTGAGGGAAAAATAGATATTGACTATGATTCACAACTTTTCCATGAAAAGATGCTGCTTTCTGTAGAATCATATACTAGACAAGACATGTTAGAATATTTAAAATTGGCTGAAAATCTTGATATAAAATCAGTTTATAATTTAATTAACCTAAAAGATATAAACTCCTCCCTTATTAGGCTAAAAAATAGCGAAATAAATGGTGTAGATGTAATAAAATTTTAAATATAAACAGACATATAACCTTAAATGGATAAAAGAGACACATGCGGAATAAAGCTTGAAAACATATTAGGTGATCCGATTATAGTATCAAAGGACAAAGGCACTAGGATATACGGGATAAACATAAAAGGAAGAGAAGTAGAAATATCTGGTTACAGCGAAAGTGAAAGCAGAAGCGGTTATTTCCACAAAGTTGAGGTAGAATATTTGCCTAGATCAATGCATTTAATAAATGGTAATTGTACATGTGAATCTTTTAAATATTACGGTATGCCTTGCAAACATATGCTTAAAATAAGAAACGTTTACATTAAAAACATCAAAAAAATTATGTAGAAGAGATAAAGAAAGATAAATTGCTTTCTAACACGCCATTTTTCTTTACCAATTCTCCGTTTAAATTATTAAATGAGAACAATCAAATAAGAACTAAGACTATTCGAGCACTGCTTTATCTTATTTTCTGTCAGAACAAAGCTTTTCTAAATTTTTTTCTATTTTTACATGTTTAGATGATAAAGGCATAGATACTTAAAAAAAATTAAGAGGAGAAACTCCTCAAAAAAAGTATTTTCTTACTGAGAACTAGGTGTGTCTCCAGCTTTATCTTCGCTGTCAGCGGATTCACTACTTGGCTCTTCAGTTATTGCAGCCTTCACTTTTTGCATGGTTTCATCTGAAATTTCCGCCATACCGTGGGCCTGCTTGCCATGTTCTGCAATTTTTGGCATAAGCTCTTCTATGGTTTCTGCTTTTGCCGTAAAATCACAGTCTAGGCCAGTTTTTCTACAAGAAAATTTATAGGCCATAAAAACCAATAATAAGAAGGAGCTAATCCCTTATAAACATTTCTAAAAATTAGTCAGAACACCCGCAGCCACATCCACAACCGCATCCGCAGCTTTCTTTATCATCTTCTGCCATAATTACTAACAACATTATCTATTTATATACATTTGTTTTTATTTTTGCCGCGTTTAAAAAAGAGAGAAATAACGGAGAAGGCGACTCTATTCTTGACTTCAATTCAGGATGTGCTTGTGTTCCTATTCCAAAACCTTTGTCCCATTCAATAATTTCAACTAGTTTACCGTCTTTTGTAGTTGCAGTGAACTTTAATCCATTTTTGCTAAGTAAATCTTTAAATTTGTTGTTAAATTCATATCTATGTCTGTGCCTTTCTGAGATTATTCTTTTATTATATGAACTAAATGCGATTGAATTTTTATCATTTATTAGCATTTCCCACGCGCCTAACCGCATAGTTCCTCCTTTCTTATTTACAGAAAGCTGTGAAGGTAGGATATCTACTACATTATACTTTGTATTTGGATCAAATTCTGTTGAATTTGCACCCTTTAGCTTGCATACATTTCTCGCAAATTCTACGGCCATTAGTTGCATTCCTAAACATAGGCCTAAGTATGGGACTTGATTTTCTCTTGCATACTTTATGGCATTTATAATTCCTTCTATACCTCTTCTTCCAAATCCACCTGGCACGATTATACCATCAATATTTTTTAGAATACCAGTATTTTTCGCATTTTCTAGAATTTCCGATTCTATCCATTCTATTTTAGGTTGTAATGACAATTTACCAGCGGCATGCATCAATGCTTCTTTAACACTAACATAAGAATCCTTAAGTTCAACGTATTTTCCAACAACTGCTATCCTCACCTCTTTCTTGCCTTTTTTTACTATGTTCTCAACGTTTTTATTCCACTTTTCAAATTTCTTCTTATTTATCCTCCGATTGGATAAAGAAAAGGCTTTCATAAGTTCTTTATCGAAACCTTGCTCTATCAGATACTTAGGTAGTTGATATGGGCTTTCCATATCTGGATCGTTTATTATTCTACTTTCATTTAAACTTGTAAATATAGACAATTTGTTTTTTATGCTTTCTTCCATCTTTCCATCAGTTCTGCATACTAAAAAATCCGGGGAGATCCCTGCAGCCATCAATAATCTAAATGCAAATTGTGTAGGCTTAGTCTTTTGTTCTCCAACGGCTTTCAATTTGGGGAGATAAGTAACATCAATAAAAACAACTTCTTCTTTTAATGAAAGTTGACGCATAGCCTCTATGAAATAACCATTTTCAAGGTCTCCGACAGTTCCACCAACTTCAATAACAACAAAATCCAGTTTATTCTTTGAGGAAAAATCGATAATCTTATCCTTTATTTCTTTTACTAGATGGGGTATAAACTGTACATCCTGTCCTAAAAAATCTCCTTTTCTTTCTTTTTCTATTATCTCTCCAAAAATCTTTCCACCGGTTATTGAAGAACAACTTGTTAAATTCTTATTTAAAAATCTTTCATAAGTACCAAAATCCATATCAACCTCTCCTTTATCATCTAGGACAAAAACTTCACCATGCCGATAGGGATTCATTGTACCACAATCATAATTTAAGTAGCCATCGAATTTTATTGGAAGAACTCTAAAATTATAAAGGTCCAATATCTTCATCACAGAAGAGCAAACTACACCCTTTCCCAAACCGCTCATTACAGAACCTAAAACAACTATGAACTTTGTTCGCATTTAATTTAACGCTATTACTATTTTTATATTTTTTCCTGGTTATTATATGAAACCCAACCAAAGTAGTAATATACCTATAAATTCAGAATAATACAAAAAACTAGGGAAATGTGCTATGTATAGAGATCCGGCTATACTCACTATCACTACTCCAGCTATTATAGAAAACATCTTCTTGTTTGAAGTTTTTCTGTATGATAAAACGGCGACTAAAATAAGTATTATAGCTGCGGGGAATGTCATTATAGCAGAAGAGATCACTACAAGCAAGGGAAGTACACCAAATACAACATAGTTTGTAAGGACATTACCGATATTTGATACTATGAGAGAATAAACGATAAAGATAGATGATAAAACTAAAAAAACACTATAATAACGCAGTAATTTTGGTTTTCTAAGAAGTACCATGGAACCTAAAGAAAGAAATGCAACTAATAACGCTACTGATAACAAATAAGCTTTTATAAAAAACTGATTATAAATATTGAAGGAGAATAATACTTCAAGAAAAACCCCTAAAGAAAAAAGCCATAATCCAATAGACCAATAAAGCTGGCTTTTACCTCTTTTATTTATATATTTATAGGTCATAAAAGAGGCCAATGGAATAGTCAAAGACAAAATAAGTAATGTAGAAAATTCTATGAAAACCTCACTAGAAAATACATTTGCCATTCAATTATTATAAAATATTCATTTAAATTTTTATAATATGGATATAGTTACTGCGAGTATCGGTATAAACAAGTTGTCATCTACGGGACTAAAATTTTCCGATAAAGTTAAAATGAATGAAAACAATATCCCCAAAACACCGAATAATACAACTGCAGGTATCAACAAAGAAAAAAAGAATCCAATGCTGCCTATAAAAGATTTTCTACCAAATCTTTTTGAAAAACTAAGTCCTGTTATTGTAGCCACCGGATCCGAGATTAAAAGAGCAAATAACCCAATAAAAATAAAATTAAAATTATGTATGAAACTCATTATTAATATTGCCCCAACAGCCATAAAAAGCGCACCAGAACCAAATATAACCCCATCCCTTTCAAGAAGAGAATAAATTTTATTAACCTTCTTTTCGTAAAAAAACATTATAAACGCAACTATAATGCCCAAAAAAACAAACGCTATAGAAACCCTCAGAAAGCCAAGAGAAAAAATTAAGATAAAAAAGCTACCTATTAAAAGCTGGATTAGGTCTCTCCTTAATTCAAGCTTTTTCTTTATTGATTTATCCCTAAATGCTAACTTTCTAATTAACAAAGATTGAATTAAAAGACTAACTGCAACAATCTGCAAAAAAAAGAGCATGTTTGAAGTTACTGCAAACAAGGTATAAATTATGATTACAAATGAAAAATAAAAATAGATCTTCTTTAAGGAATAAAAGATAAAAACCGTTGAAGAAAAGATAGCTACCACAAAAGCATAATAAATATTAC
>CAZXLU010000025.1:0-14798 GCA_964641875.1 Candidatus Woesearchaeota archaeon
ATGTAAGAAAGTTATTTATATGATAACTAACTTACATAAATATAAATATGGAACTTACAATACTTGAGCAGAAGATAATGAATCTGACCAAAGATGGAGATGTGATTACTATAGATACTCTCTACAAACTTAATGAAATATTCAAATTTGCCGAAAAAAGCACGATAAAAGAAATCACATTTAGACTCGTTAAAAAACATGCTTTGATAAGGCTGGAGAGGGGCAAATATCTCGTCATAAGATCACCTGAAAATTACGATGCGTTGAAAGTAGCAAATTATCTCTTTGATGGTTACATAGCAATTACAAGTGCTCTTTTCGTTTATGGCTATAACCAGACAAAATCTTTTGTAATCTGGGGAACAACTTCTTCAAGAAAGAAAATAAGAAAAATCGGCGAATATACTTATATAATGCTACCGATGGGGAGATCTGTGTTTGGATCGCTTTACTATAAAGGATATAAAATTTCTACAAAGGCAAAGACCTTGATAGATTGCGTTTATAATATACATTATATCGATGATATAACTCCTCTGATCTATATGATAAGGGACATGAATAGCAAAGACTTTGATGAGTTGTTGGGTTACTTACGCATAATTAATAATTCTTCTCTTACACAAAGAGTTGGGTTTATATTAGAAAAAGCCGGCGCGCCCAAAAGTATAATTGATACTTTGAAAAGCACGATAGGGAAAAGCGTAACAAAGCTTGACAAGCGAATAGTTAGTCATGTAAATTATGATAAAACTTGGCATGTCTTCGATAACATAAATATAAATCGATTCTTAAGATGATATGGAAGATAAAATTATAGGCATGATTGTTGCAAGTACTAATTTAGATCCGAAAGACATAAGGTATGAAATAGACATGATAAAATTTTGCAGTAAGCTATCGAAGGCATTAAATGAAAAATCCGTTAAAGTGTATCTTTTTGGTGGTACAGCATTGAATAAGGGGTTTTTTATGGATAAGCAGAGACTTTCAAGAGATTTAGATTTTGAGGTTAGCAAATCCCAGCCGTTTAAAATCACTGCATCAAAATTTGAGTCCTGTATAATAAGAGCCGGCTACAGAAATATTAGGACAATCGAAAATAAAGATGCTTATACCGTTTATGTGTCTATGGAAGATACGGCAAACGAATTAAAGATAGACTTGATTCCACAGAAAAACGCGGTAAGGCCGATCCAGCTGACATTACATTCAATACTAGAATATACTGGCATACCGACAGAAACTGCAGACATGCCATCATATCCGTTTGAATACTTGTTAGCATACAAGTTGAATGCTTTGAATAAGCGGATGCTATACAAGGATATATACGATTCTTATGTTGCTTTTCAAATGCCGCTCGATATCGGTAAGTTGGTTCGTTACACTGCAATGTTTGGAAATTCAAAGCTTATGGCTAGGAGCATTATTTACAACATAGAAAACGGCAAATATGACAGCAAAGATGAACTAAATTATGAGAAATTAGTGCAAGAAAAATATAAAGTACCACTTAAAAACATGCTTTATGAGATAAAGTCAAGATTATTTACATATTATAATTTGGCAGAGACTCCATAATTTAGTAATATGTAAATGTATCTTATAAAATTAACTTATTGCATTATGGGCTGACGGAATTTATCTCAAGAGAATTCTTCCTTCACCTTATTTGACTTTTCCATAAATTCCTTTCCCAATCATTGTAACCCTTAGATTATTATATAAAGTTTATAAGTGAATAGCATATCTTTTACTTCTTCAGGTATACTTAATCTTTGTATATGGATATATATAGTGTACTGTATTGCAACCATTGAAATGGGCGAAATTAACTGGGCCCAGGGAGATTCGAACTCCCGGCCTTCTCCGTGTGAGGGAGATGTCATAGCCACTAGACCATAGGCCCTTAAAATGATCCGCTGCCAGAAGTAAGGTTAGAACTTGCAAAGAATATAGATACTCCTATCCTTACCATAAAGAATATCGCTAAACCTATTAACATGTAAACAGGTACATTTTTAATTCCATTTTTGGCCTTTCCAGTGTTAAGTATTCCTCCCAATAAAGCACTCGAAGAAGTCGTTATTATTACGTTTATAACTGATATTGTAATTATAAGTGTTACAGATATATGCGGCAAACTAAAACCAGAGAAAATTCCAAGTGTTCCACTGGGTAGATTTGTAGCAGCAGTAGATCCAGATGTAGATTTACCTACTTGATCCAATATTCCAATTAAGAATGAAGAAACTCCATAAAGGAGTGGACCAGCAAGTGTTGCAGCTATGAATATAAAAAGGGAGTAACTCTTTACCTGTGCTTTCATGTCATTTCTTATGCTTTCGTTCTGCAGTAGATTACTTGCCAGGTTTTCTAATATTAAATGAAGTTCTGCTCCGGATCTTATGCCCTCAGATATTATCCTTACGCTATCTCTAAAAAATTCAGAATTTGTCATCTCATTCATCTCTAAAAGTGCTTCTGAAAATGTTTTACCTGCTTGTGTTTCTATTGCAGCTTTATTTAATAGATAATTAAGTTTTCCAAATTCCGGTTTCATTGAAGCTATGAAAGAGTTTTCGGGAATCATACCCGCTCTAAGGTTGGCAGCCATCAATAAAAGCATATCCGGTAAAACCTTTTCTATCTTTGCTGAAACAGAATCTGCAAACATTGATAGAAGGGATCTAACTAACAGCAAACCTCCAAAGAATACGCCTAGAATTGCACCTAAGGCATACAAGGGGTTATGAAGAATTTCTAAGACCACTATAGCACCAATTATTCCACCAGCTATAAGTAGAAGGGTAATCATACCTATGGTTTGATCTAGATTTTCTCCACCCATCTGTGCATATATGAATTCTTCCTTCATGCCGACAGTAAGGCCTTTTGGAAGAATATTTGCAATAACTACTCTTAAATCTTTTCTGTTAGTAGATTTCATACTCCTATTGAAGGCCTCCTATTACCTACCATTCCCATAAAGAATATTTG
Source organism: Candidatus Woesearchaeota archaeon (assembly GCA_964641875.1). Lineage (GTDB taxonomy): Archaea > Nanobdellota > Nanobdellia > Parvarchaeales > Parvarchaeaceae > Parvarchaeum. Next base: position 3,004 of record CAZXLU010000025.1, read on the forward strand.
GAACATTAAAAGGAATGGGGGTATAATGTATATTATATCTACTGTATTAAAATGTGCGAGTGAACCGAGTATAACGAAAACAGACATTCCAAGACTTGGAAGTACTACAGATATTAACATGTAGGCCATAGACATTGGAGTCAATTCGCCTGCATATGCTTTCATATCAGATTGCTGTTTTTTAATCAGCATATCATTTATAAGAGAAAGCGTACCCGCTATATCGCTTCCGGATTTTATAGCATTAAGCATTATATCTATTGCTCTTCTAAGAGATTGAGACGGTACTCTTCTAGCTAAATGGTCCAAGGCAATTTCCTGCGGTACTCCAGATTCTACCTCTTCCACTGCAAGTTTAAATTCATCTGAAACAACTCCATAATTACCATTCGCTACATCAAGTAAGGCATTGAAAACAGGCACACCGGATCCGACTTTTATCATTATCTCTCTTGTAGCGAATACAACTTGTTCTTCAATGAGCTTATTTCTTTTTACAGCTTGGAGCTTTGGAAAATTGAGAAAATAGAAAAAATAAACTACAGGTACAACAATTATAAGCACAGGTAGAATAGCTTCTATCTTAAATGTTAATAAATTCTTTTTTATTGCAATTAATAATATAAGGCCTGCTACCCCACCGAGGAGAGCTACTAAGACTATGGTAACTACTATGCCAGCTGCAATGTAATCTAAATAATCTATATCCATCGATGCCTGCAATAAATCTTGTCTTAGTGTAGGGACGATGTTTCTGAAATTAAAGGCGATTTTTTTGAATTTTTTTCCGAAAAAAATAGCCTTCTCAGGTGATATTATCACTGCAGGTATTTTAGTTGCCATATTAAAGTGTTTCCAGCTGTGATGGGTCTCCGTTTTCTTTTACAAACGCCATAAACCTATCGTGATTTGTGTAGTAATTACTTGCTGCCAGCCCTATTTCATTTACACTATTTATTTTACTGTTGATCATCCAGTCAAGAACTGATACCTTTTCTTTTAAATCTTGTGCCATTTCTTCTGTAGTTAAACCGGAGTAAAGCGCTAATTTTGTAGATATCTTTTGTGAGGTATTTATTGTCCTTTCTATAGTGTCTGTTCTTGGTTTCCATTCAAAAAGATTATTGGTCTTCAATTCTGTATGTCCGCTTATCTGTCTTTCAACGATCTCTGCAAGTTCCAACACACGTCTTACACCACTTCTTCTTTGTCTGAATGCGGTTACTATCAAATCAAGAGTCGACACCTCAATTTCAGGAAGATCTATAGGCTCAGAAACAAGTCTTTTTACAACTTGTTGGGCCGTTTCTGCGTGCATTGTAGCATAAACTGAGTGACCAGTCATCATTGCCTCAAAAAGCGTTTGTGCATCCTCTTTTCTTCTAATTTCACCTACTACCAATCTGTCAGGCCTCATTCTAAGTGAATTTAACAGTAAATCAAGCATGGTTACCTCACCTTTTCCTTCTGCGTTTTTTTGCCTAGTTAACATTGGTACCCAATGCATGTATTTTGGAAGAACAAGCTCACTTGTATCTTCTATTGTTATTATTCTTTGATTTGGAGGAATAAACGGAAGGAATACATTTAGCATTGATGTTTTACCTGCAGCAGTACCTCCAGTAACAAGAAAGGACAGTTCATACTGCATAGCTTGCCATATAAAAGCAACAAGCTCTTTTGATAAAGTCTTTCTATTTAGAAAATCTATAACCGTCCACGGGTCTGCTCTGAACTTTCTTATATCTAAAGTGTTTCCATGTGTGGATATTGGGTATAGAGTTGCATTTACCCTGTCGCCATTTGGAAGTTGTGCATCAAGTAACGGGCTTAAATTTGTTATCTGTCTTCCTACTTTTCTTGCTATTTGCTGTGCGTATGCTTCTATCTTGGATTCAGTTTCTATTCTTATATTTGTCTCGAGCCAACCATACTTTATATGATAAACCATTATGGGTGTTTTTGAATCATTTATAACTATCTCTTCAAGGTTTGTATCCATATCAAGAACTTCCACTATACCCAATCCAAACATTTCATGCAACAATGTAGCGGATAACTCTATGTAAGATTTTTCCTGCATACCGGGTATTAAATTCTGCAATTTCTTTTGTACAATCTCAAGAAACTCTCTTTTTAATTCATCAGAAGTAGTCTGAGAAAGTTGCTGGATTTTTAAGGGATTTTCTTTTATTAATTCCGTTCTTATCTCCGTAAGGATAGCATTCATGCTTTGGTCTATAACTGGGGTTGTTATCTGATAGGACATTGTGAATTTAGAAGGTATTCTAAGAACCTTTACTTTAGCAGTTATTCCATCGGATATAACATTGTAAGTATCTACTATCTCTACATTCGTAGTTTTTGAGCCGTCCATATCAATAATATAAATAGTAATTTTATGTTCTTATAAGTTTAATTCTTTTATTTTAAGGGAGGATTTATTTAAATTTGAAAACCTAGGAAATAAACCCCGTGTAAGTTAAATATAGCTATAAGTTATATTGAGAACGTATTAATAATTGCATCTTATCATATCTTATAAATGTTAAACAAATCAAAATCAAGTTTGAATGTATATAGTTCATTAAAGCACGGCATATTCGCATTTTCAAAAAAAGAAATAATAATTCCCTTTTTAGGATTCTTTATTGCATATCTATTATACATATTTTTTCTATTGAATATAATTGTTAAGTACACTTATCAAATTAAAACACCTTATGTGCCCTTATTTGATGGTATATCCATCATTATAGGCTTTTTAATCGTTACTTTAGTAAGTACATTTTTTGGAGGCATTATAATATATTTTTACTCCGGTAGATATAAAGGAATTTTGAACATGCTTAAAAATCTTACAAAAAGATTTTTGACATTATACCTTGTTGTATTGATAACGGGAGTACTGACAATAATCGGATTTATCTTGTTTTTTATACCCGGCGCTTTTTTAGGCGTGAAATTCATGTTTTCACAGCAGGAAGTTCTTTTAAATAACAAAGGAGTTATCAGTTCTATACGTTCTTCATGGATAGCATCAAAAGGTTGGTTTTGGCCCCAATTTCGTCTTTTTTTAATTATATTTTTGATAAGTCTATCGGCTTATATTTTATCTACATTTTCCACTGGTAATGGGGAATTATTATTATATCTAGGTAAGAATTTTATTGTCCCTCTTGACATAATTATAAGCATTTTTATAGCCTATTCTTCTGTTATTGGAAATGTTTCTGTAACGGATTATTTTCTACGCAGAAAAATACACGATTAATTATACTTAGCAAGAAAGGAAACCTTTTATTCGGCTTAAAAATTGTTAAATTAATCCATGTTTTACCTAATATTTTTCCATACTTTAATTATAATATATATTTATAATAAACAAAATCGTGCTTTAAAAGACATTTCACATCTATAATATTTTTATTTATACTGGGCTCGACGGGATTTGAACCCGCAACCACCCGGTTAAAAGCCGGATGCTCTAACCTAGTTGAGCTACGAGCCCTTCGTTCTGAATATCAATATCTTATTAATTAATTTTACTGATTTAAATGTGTTTATAAAATCTGAATAATATAAGTTTAAATATTAATTAGCATCTAATACGTGAAATGGTTAAAGATACGAAGAAAAATGGCTTAGACCAAATACTCGATATCATTATTAAAATATCACCAGATGACAGCTCTCTTATTGAAAACGGTCTTTTTTCAGAACGTATAATTAGCGGTAATTCTGGAGACATAAAAATTAATAAAATGGAAGTTCATTCAAATTTAAAGCCAGTTTACGATTATCATGTCCTTGTATCTGTTAGTAACGGAGGAAAGTACCAACCCGTTTTATATTTTACTAAAAAGCTATTTCTAGATAAAGAAAGGCTACAAAGCACTAAACCAGATATGACTTTAATTTCTGATTATCAAATTCCCGAATTTTTTTCCAAGGCAATGGACAATTATTATGTATCCAAAAATGTAAAATACAAATTTGATATCATTTACTTAAATAAAGGAGATTGGATAGGAGATATACTAAAATTTGCAAATATAGAAAAGGGAAAATTTAAATCATTTGAAGAGATGTTCTATGATTGGAAACATGGCAATGTATAAAGCTTTTATACTCTTAAATTCATAGAATACTATTCTTTTAAGTATATGGAATCTACTGATAGTAATGAAGAATCGCATTTCTTCATAATTAGAGTTACGATAGGGAGGGAGATGCAAGCCCTAGATAGGCTGGAGTCACAACTATCAAGAATAAACGGAGTATATTCAATAGTGAAGCCTTATTCTCTGAAGGGATACTTGATAGTAGAGGCAAACTCAAAAGATAAAGTATCTGAGTTAATATATAACATAAAACATATAAGAGGCATAATAAACAAAGAACTTTCAAAAGAAGATGCTCTTAAAACCATAGAAAAGAAGCAACAAAAGATAGATGTAAACGTAGGAGATGTTGTTAAGGTTTTATCCGGGCCATTTAAGGGGGAGACAGCCACCGTAAAGGCAGTAAATAAGGAAAAAGATGAATTAACTGTTATGTTCTTAGAATCCGCGGTTCCAATAAACGTTAATATTAAAATATCTGATATATCTACTATTAAAAGTGAGAGTGATAACAAATGAAAACGAAAGTTAAAATAATAGTTGAAGGAGGAAAAGCAACTCCAGCCCCACCTTTAGGCCCACAATTAACAATGCTCGGATTGAAACCACCTGAAGTTGTTAAGAAAATAAATGATAATACAAAGAATTTCGCAGGTATGAAGGTGCCTGTGGAGATAGAAGTCGATAAAACAACTAAAGATTATGTGTTGAAGGTTTTAATGCCTCCCGTTTCGCAGCTTCTTTTAAAAGAGGCTGGTATAGAAAAAGGCTTCGGCGATAGAAAAGAATCTGCGTCTATACCTTTTGAAAAAGTCAAGAAAATAGCAAATGATCATGCAGAATACTCTCTTGCCAAAACTGAACAAGCTCTAATAAATGAGGTTTTAGGTAGTTGTTTAAGCTTAGGATTAAAAGTAGATGAAAAAGATCCAAGAGAGTTTATAAAAAAGGTGTGAAATGATATTTGGTATAAATGAAATACTTTCATTAATAGAGAGCCAAAGCTATATTGCAATATTTGTTTTGATGTTTTTAGAATCCGTTATCTTTCCAATACCAAGTGAGGTTGTTTTACCTTTTACGGGTTTCTTGATAGCTATGGGGAAAATAAACCCATATCTTGGGTTTGCAGATGCAGTTGTAGCCTCAATATTGGGTAGCATAGTAGGCTTTTTACTTGGTTATTTCTTAGGGATAGATATATTTTTAAAGTACTCTAAGAAATTTGGTTTTAGAGAAAGAGAATATGAAAAGGGAATAAAATGGATAAATAAGTACGGAAATTATTTTGCTTTCATAACAAAGCTTTTGCCGGCCATAAGATCAATAGCAAGTATAATATGCGGTGCATTAAAGATGGACTTCAAGAAATTTGTGGGCTATTCATCAGCCGGGATACTTATCTGGTCTGGATTTTTAGTATACACCGGCTATTACTTATCAAATAACTGGGAAAGCATAGCAAACATATTTGAAAAAGCAGGAGTATATGTAGGAGCAGTTTTTGTCATTTTCTTTTTAGTCTATATATTCAGGAAGAGAATAGCTTCTATTTTTAGAATAAAAGGAAATAAATGAATGGAATATATAGATTTTCAGGATTTTGCAAAGGTTGATATAAGGACTGGTAAAATAGTTGACGTAGAAGACTTTGCAAGTGCAAAAAAGCCGGCTTATAAACTGAGAATAGATTTCGGCGAAATTGGAATAAAGAGAAGCAGTGCCCAGATAACGAAATTGTACAAAAAAGAAGAGCTTGTCGGAAAGGAAATAATAGCCGTTGTAAACTTCAAACCAAAACAAGTAGCTGATTTTATGTCCGAGGTTTTAGTTTTGGGTATTGAGACAGAAAAAGGGGTAGTGCTTCTTACGACCGATAAAGAAACAGAGGTGGGTAAAAGAGTTTCTTAATATCTTTTTTTCTCGTCTTTATTTTTAAGCATACGCGAAAAAAGAGATAAACTAAAGTAACTTATCCCTATCCCAATAAGAACACTATCCACAATTAAATAATTGGTTTTTGGTTTTGTTATTATCGGATATAAACCGGTTCCGAAAATTGTAATGCCTGCGGCTTCCAACGCGTAATTTAATATTCTGCTGTTTTTCTCCTTTGCTTCAATCATTTCATCTAATTTTTTCATATAGATACATTAAGATAAGAAAAGATATAAAAAGGTTTTAAATAAATGTTTAAGGTTTTACTCTATGTTTACATCGTTTTCATCGTTGTCCTTTTCCTTCTTCTGCAGTTCTAATACAAGTGTTCCGTTTTTGAACGTTGCCTTCGATCCTTCCTTTTTTACTGCTGCAGGTAAAGGGATTTCTCTATAGTAATCTGCATAGTTTCTTTCTTCTCTGTAGTAGTTCTTGTCTTCTTGTTTTATGGCCCTGTCAACATGCGCTTTCAGTGTTATGCTGTCTTCGTTTATTCTAACTTTTATATCTTTTTTGTCGACTCCAGGCATGTCCGCTTCAACTATTACCTTATCCTTTTCTTCTATGACATCTACTTTCGGATAGTTTACATTCAGATCAAATCCCCTCATAAAACTGTTCACTAAATTATTGAAACCCCTAAATGGGTCGAAATCCATCGGATCGATTGGATGCATGTCCTTTATTCTCATAATAATCACCTCCTTTTTAAATAAAAATTAAAAAAATGAACATTATGCTATGTTTTATTATAATTTAAAACACTTAATACATTTTCATGTATTAGGGTCTTTCTCGTTTTATTTAAACTAAAGACGATAGCCATAAAGACCACCTCCGTAGTTTACTATTTGCTTCTATATTAATAATATGATATAAACTATTTAAAAATTTTTCTATTTTAAATAAAGTCAGTCTTGTTTAAGGATAATAAAATCTTTATAATCTATCTTAATTAATTATAGTAATACGATGGTGAGCTGACAGATCGGCTATGTATTCGTCTGCAAATGACAAATGCTGTCTTTAGCATTTCCGTTACATAGCCGTAAACGAAGAAGGCGGGTTCGACTCCCGCGCTCACCTTCATTTATTTTTATGATTAATATAAACCATGAACTAAAAAATTAAATTTATGGGCATAGATAAATTTTTATAACATCATTGTATAAGTACACGTTTATGGATGAAGAAAAGATAATAGAACAGCAAGCGGAAAATAATGCTGACGAAGTTCTAAAGGAATACTACGAAGAAGAGAGTAATTAATGCCTTAAAAAGTTTCGTAGCCTTTTAAAATAATAGCTATTAAAATCTATTCGCAGCAATGAGATGGATATTTTATAGCGTATTGAATATTAAGCAGAGATTTTTAGTGTTTGCTGGCATTTATAAAAACCTGGTAATTTCTATGAAAATGCAGTATCCGATTCCTTAGAGAGATACCATACAGAAATGGATATTATAAATATCGATAAAATGACCATCGTGTTTAACTCGCCTACGAATATACTGTAAAAAAGAAGTAGAAACAAAGTCTCCATCTCAGACAGTATGTATATTATTGAAGAGTAGGAGATCGCATGCTTTTCATGGCTTATCTGGTGGTAACCAAAGAAGCTTATTATGACTCCAATGCTTACAACAATACCAGCTAAAAAGGAAATCGGAATGCCATTAAAAGAAAAAATATGCGGGCTAAACGGTAGGAAAAAAGCTATGCTGAGTGCTTCGAATAATCCTATGTTGGTTATTGCATTGTAAGAATCCCTTGATTTTAAACCAGTTTGGGTGAAGAAAAATCCTGCTGCACCATACAAAAATATAAGGAGAAGAGAAATTGCAATATCATAGCTATTCATCAACGATAAATTAAGTCCACTAAATGAAAGCACAATAAAGCCTATTCCAGCAACACAACCTCCGAAAAACAACTTTATTGCATTTCTCTTTTTTAACTTAGATCTGTTTATGATTATTTCAAATAAAATAAATACAATAATCGTGGGAGAGATAAGGGAGTATATAACCGCAGAATTTTTATATGAAAATATGCTTAGAAGAATTGCGTTGGAGACACCATATAAAATCCCTGTTAAAGCGGCATACTTATTAAAGTGAAATCTCTCTTTTTTAAGCAGCATTATTGGAATAACAACAGGGATGAGACCAAAAGCCATGAAGATTGCCACCAAAGCAAAATTGCCGTTTAAACTTTCGGCAATGGATAAAAGAAAGGCCCATAAGGCATTTGCAATCGACAATGACAATCCTACAAATATTACAAATAATAAACCACGTTTATGCTCTTTCACTTTAATTAAATGACTAATATCTATAAAAAAGTCATTTCTGTGTGATTATTAGCTTGGTTCCGAGATTCTGCTTTATATTTTTTTTCATTCTCCCAAGAATGGCTGCTATAATGATTAAGATTACCCCGACTACTATAGTTATTATATCAAACAACAGGGTGCTTGCTGCAAATCCTGAAAATATTTCGCTGGGTATTCTTAAAGAGTAGCCTGAAACTGGAAATGATAAAAGGAATGGAATGATGTAAGCTAAGGGTATATAGAAAATTACTATAGATATTATGGCTACTGATATTATGTTCTTTCCTACAGCACCAAGTTTCTTTTCCTTTTCGTATGAGAAGAATATCAATATTATCCCTATTATTGCCAGAATAAGAGAAATAATCTCATAGTGGAACAGGTCCAAATTGTTCATCCCTATGTTTATTCCACTTAAGTCCTTTACATAAGAAGAGGCCAAGCATGGCATCCCGCAGTTTACATAAGATATCTGGGAATTAAGCTTTGGAGTAACAGTACTTGTTAATGCCGAAGTATTTGTATTTGTTAATACACTGTTCAACTGGTCTTGTGAAACCGTGTAATTTACTATCTTTGTAATGGCAGACTGAGCGAATGAATGGGAAAAAAATCCAGATGAAAAACCAGATAAAAGCAGGATAAAGAATAGAAGTCCTATAAATAAAAGCAGCCCTCCAAAGTATCTTCCAGCTTTTCCTAGCAACATAATAACTTAATACAGTGATTTTCGTATATTAAGCTTTTTTTATCTCAAATTTTTATATTTGAAAAGAATAGCAATAATATGGAAATTTTCAATACCTATTCAAGGAAAAAAGAGGAATTCAAACCGATAGAAGCAGGGAAAGTTAGAATGTATACTTGCGGCCCAACCGTTTACAATTATGCACATATTGGAAACTTAAGAACTTTTATATTTTATGATGTTGTAAAGAGGGCCTTTGAATTGAATGGATACGAAGTAGAGCATGTAATGAATTTAACGGATGTAGACGATAAAACAATAAAAGGCTCTTTAGAGTCTAAAATGTCATTAAAAGAGTATACGGAGAAATATACAAAATACTTCCTTGAGGATTTAGACAAACTCAATATAGACATGTCTATAAAGTTTAGCAAAGCAACCGATAACATAGATGAAATGCAAAAAATAATTGTTGAACTTTTAAAGAAAGGCCATGCTTATGAGGCAGAAGATGGTATATACTTTAATGTTTCAAAGTTCAAGGATTACGGCAAATTATCAGGAATGAAGGTAGACGGCAGCTATTCCAGAATAAAGAATGATGAATATGACAAGGAAAACTTAGCTGATTTTGCACTGTGGAAATACTGGGATGAGAACGACGGAAACGTTTACTGGGAAGGGAAGCTTAAGAAAGGGAGGCCGGGTTGGCACATAGAATGCAGTGCCATGTCAATGAAATTCCTGGGCAAAACAATAGATGTTCACTGCGGAGCCGTTGATTTGATCTTTCCGCATCATGAGAATGAAATAGCTCAGAGCGAGGCTTATACTGGAGAGAAGTTCGTTAATTATTGGTTGCATGGGGAACATTTACTTGTAAACGGCCAGAAAATGTCAAAATCTCTTGGAAATTTCTATACTTTAAGAGATTTAGAAAAACAGGGCTTTAATCCGTTATCCTTTAGGCTAATGGTTTTAGACACCCATTACAGGAACAAGTTGGATTTCAACTTTGAGAACCTGAAAAAATATGAAAAACTGCTTGCAAAGGTGGATTTATCGATAAAGGCGTTGAACAAAACGGAGAAATACGATGAAAAGGAAGACAATTACTCCAGACTTCAAACAAAGGAAAGAGTTGACAATGAACTACAGAGATTCAAAGAAGCTATAAGCAATGATTTAAACACTCATGATTCCCTGCAAAGTTTTCTTTCATTGCTTGATTTAGCAGATGAGAAAGTCAGCAAAGGAAAGATTGATAAGCAGGAGTTTTCCATTCTCTCAGAAGCAATCAGCAATATGAACGAGTTTTTAGGAGTTTATCTAGACTACGAAATACCCGAAGAGATAACTGCTTTGGCAGAGGAGAGAGAGGCAAAAAGGAGGGAAAAGAAATTTTCCGAAGCAGATTCTATTAGAGAGAGGATAAATGAAAAAGGCTATTTCATAGCTGACTTGAAGAACGGGTATGTTATAACAAGAAAATATATGGAAGACTGATCTGCCTATAAAAATAAAAAGAACTTCACTGGTTACTATTGATTAACATGAATAGAACGATATATTCTGAGCAAAAGTTAATATTTACAGTTAATATTCTAAAAGCAATGCAGATAAAGGCTAACAGCGTTTAATCCACATACAATCCTTTATCTTATTGAATTAGGATCTAAGAGGTATAGCTAATTTTCAAAATACAATCCTTTTATTTCTCTTTTTTTAGTTTCTGTGTTAACACATAATCTTATTTGCTACAAGCATCAAAAGAACCCGGGGAAAACTCTGTGGAAATAATAAGCGTATTCAGCGAATTACTCGATATGAGGAATATAGCAGGTTATAACTTAGGCAGAATAGAACTAGACGAAAAAACCGCGAAGAAGGCACATGAACTTATAAATCTTGCGGAAAAATACGTAGAAATGATCGGTAAAACACTGTGATTTTGCAGCTGGTTATTTTTCTCATTTTTTCAAGTAAATGAAATATCTGAATATTGTATAAGTACGCTGAAAAGGCGAAAAAGAAGCGAAAAGTCCTGCGGAATCAACAAACCTTAGAAAATGAATTTTTTGTTTTCTATCTTATAATATCTTAAGGTACCTCTAAGATATTGAGGGGATGGCAAACAAACGGCAAGAATTAAGAGAAAACGGCGAATTTACTGAAGCTGACATTATAATAGTAGATCTCATAAAAGAAAAATAAATGAAACAGGTATAAAGTTAATGATTTGAAAAAAGAATTTTTAATCTGTAGAAAAGACGTTGAATAATCTACTTTTAAAGAGTAATTAAAAGTTTAAATACTGATCTAATCTATAAACTATATGGTTGAAAAAGTCGAAATGTATAAAAACGGCCTTGAAAAATTACTGCAAACAGGGATAGCAAAGGCAAAAAGCGGCGATACATTGGTATACAACCGTTACACAAATGAATTAGAAGGCATAAAGCTTTCTGCAAAGCAAAGATTAGCATTGAAGCTTAGAGGATTTGCTTATATTGGAGATAGGCAGTACCCAGGTTGGAGCGGAAAAATAGCATTCTATGTCTACAAGTGCAAGGTAGACAAAAAGGAAGCGCTATTAGTTGATTATCCACATGGATACAATGAAGCTTTAAGGTGCTCAATAAATTGATTTTTCCTTTATTTTTCTTGTCTTTGTATAATATTTTCTTTCATAATTTATCTTATAACTAA
>CAZXLU010000026.1:0-14582 GCA_964641875.1 Candidatus Woesearchaeota archaeon
GATGAAAGATATCTTTATAGTAAGGTTATTAAAAGTGTTAAAATTCCATTGACCTTTATTAGAAGTATAAAGAACATTGATGAAGAAGTAGGTGTAGTTAGATCACCCGATACAAATATTCTAACATATGAAAAATTAAATATAGCAAGAGAGTATGGTTTAAATAGAATACAGAATATCATAGATCATTTAGAAAAACAATTGGAAACAGAAAGAAATAAATTAAGTGATATAAAATTCGTTTTACAAAAACAACACTAATTTTTAAATTCTTCACAATATTATTGAATTGTGAGATTTTCTTGTACTAAATGCGATTTACATAAAACATGCATTTCTCCTATCTGGTCAGATGGAGATAATTTTGATATTATGTTTGTAGGAGAAGCTCCAGGTAGAAATGAAGATGAGAAAGGAAATCCATTTGTTGGCTATTCCGGACAAATTTTAAGATCAGTGTTAGATAAACCATATTACATAACTAACATAGTTAAGTGCAGACCGCCGAATAACCGGGCTCCAACCGACTCGGAAATACAATCGTGTCTTCCATATTTGGTACACCAGATAGAGCAGGTTAAACCTAAAGTTTTAATATTACTTGGCAGATCATCCCAGAAAGTTTTACGATTTTATAATCCAACAATGAAAGTAATAAAATATCCACATCCCATGGCTGGAGTGTATAGTGGAGATATAGAAGGATGGAAAGATGGTTTACGGGATATTCTAAAAGAAATGTAATTCTAAAATTCTTATTAATTAGAATTAAATACAACGTTCTCATTATTAAGTATGGATTATAATGTAATATACAAAAATCATAATCTGGGAATTCCACCGGTTTTTCCTTCTATTAAGTTAAAGACTAAATACTTTAAATGGATGAAAAAACAGGGATTAAAAATTCCTTCTATATCTGCCCAGACTTACATAAAAAGAATTCTGAAGGAATTGAATTTCAGAATTCCGCAGGTGATCACTTTTGAACAAAAATTTGAAAATCCGCTAATAACTTCAGCTATTTGGTTGTATGGTAATACTACGCTGGCAATGAAAGAAATCAGTGAAATAATGGGAATATCTACCATGACCATTGAAAATAATCTAAAGGTTAAATCGTAGAATTAAAAATACAATTACACAAAGATTAAAATATCTTTTCTATATTATTGAGTTAAGATGGAAGAGCGAGAAGTAGCGGAAACGTTACGAAAGGAATTACTCGATGACTATTCCAACCAATTAGATAAGAATAAGAAATTATCTAAAAGGGATAAAGATAGGGATTTAGAGGCTGTGTCCAAATTCCTAGTTCATCTGGTAACCGAAGAGGGTGTTAAGGAAACTCTCGAGATAATCCAATAGAACAACCAATTTTTAAATAGTTAGGTTATATTATCTCTTTAATGGTTGCAATATCTTTAACAAAAGAAGTTTACGAACAACTTTCAGAATTGGGTGATCCAGATCAGGTTATTTATGTTATTGTAAATCTTGATCCGAATGTATATGATATATCGAAAAATATAGTTAGTAGAGGGTATGGTAAAACCGGTCATCCTAATAAAGAGACCGCCAAAGGTTATAAAATAATAAATGTAAAAAATACAACAAAAGCTATTTTAGACGTTATTAAGAATTTACATCAATGTAGTTATTCTTCAATTGTATCAGCGGGACTTGCATATATTTCTAAAGACCTTAACATACCAGTAAGGTGTTCTGAAATAGCTAAAGGGAATCAAGATGTAAGTCATGCAGTATCAGATATGGTATGGACAGAGGGATTCGAATACAATATGTATCTGTATAAACATCGATATAATTTGATACCAGAAAAGTATTTGAATGTATTAAGAGAAATGGTTGGCGGGAATTATTTAAGTAAGGTCAATACACAAAAATAGATATTAAATAGTTTTCCCCACTTATTGATTTATGGATATAAAGGGCAAGTTAGTTCAGATGCAGAACACTCGTCAAAAAAGTGAAATTGAGTCTGCGAAGAACGAAGTAATAAATTTGCTTAAACTTCATTCCGAACTTAATACGGATGAAAATAAGCAAATACTACTTTACGTGTATCTGCAATTCGGAAAAGATTTTGTTGAGAAGGAGTTAAGGAAGAAGTACAGTGCACCAAAACTGCAAGGAGCATTCGCATTTTCTCCGGATAAAATGTTTGTAGCGTCAATTAAGAACGCCATAAATATTGAAGAGCAAATGAAAGAAGTTTATCTTTTATCAGTTAAACCGGCAGGTAAAAAGAATCCACAAACTAATAAGCAGGAAAAGAGAATAGTTACCTTTTGGGTGGTAAATGAGAATAAACTCGGTTCATCCTGGATCAATGAAGATTCCGCTTACGCCGTAGATGGTCTTCCATCGGGAATGTATAAGAGTAGATATAATGTGACCAAAGATGGAAAAGTGTTATTGGCATCACCCATTAGATTTCAGAAAGTTCCCGAGAATGGCTTCAATAAAAATAACATTATAGAAGCATCAATGGAGCAATATCCGAAGTTAGAGCCACCTTATGAGCCTTACTTTGGAGAGGATGGAAACAGAATTCAAACCGTGCATTTCGCAGGTATGCTTCTACCACCAACTACTGGAGGAGGATTCCTTCTAATTGATGGAAAGAATGATGAGAAAATACAAATCTATCCACCGCAGGGTACACCAGTAGGTGAGCAGGATTATGTCTTCGGAATTGGTGATCTTCAACCAATGAAGGATGGTCAGGATGTGTATAAGATATACGTTACTTACATGGTTCCACTCATGACCAATACACCTAATGGTGGAAACGGAAACGTTAGTTCAAACGATGGATCAGATGGGATGACAAATCCCTTTTAATCCATAATTTAATTTAGTGATTATATGACAAATGAAAATGCGATTTTACAAAAGTTAGCTGAAAAGTATGGTTTGCCCCAACTACAGAAAAAATCCAGTACAGGCTATAAACCTATCTTTTTCTTTTATGGAGGAAAAGGAGTAGGAAAGACGACTGCGGCATTACTAACACCTGGGACAATCGATTGTATATCCTATGATGGAATGAGTATGGATATAAAATTGCAAATGGTCAAACTGGACCCAGCCAATGAAGAAAGAATTAGAGTTTTCGATATTGGAATAATTGAGCTTTTACAGGAAGATGAAATTACCAATGCAGATGCTATTCTCGATCATGGAGTTAGAGGTTACGATTATACAAAGGCAATAGTAAGTGAATCAACTGCGGATTGGATTGTTTTCGATGGAGTCGACTATCTAATTAACTATGCTGAAATGAAGATGAGAAAAGAAAATAATATTCTTCCATATGAAGGATTCAAGAATCTAAATCTTTGGAAGCATAGAAATCAGTTATTGAGATCAATATTAACTCTTGCTTCACAAAAAGCAGGTTGTGGAGTAATACTGGTTGGTTGGGAACAAATAGATCAATACGATGAAGAAGGAAAAACTAAGAGTGTGAAAGCACCAAAGTGGACAGACATTCTGAAAACTGCGAGTTCAATCGTAACACATATTTCCCAATACAATGTACCAAGTCAACAGTTGCACATGCATTATGGTTTTATTGATAGTAGTAAGAATGAAGATTTATTCTTAACTGCAGAAAGGATAGATATATCAAATAGAAAGCCTTTAATTACATTGGAGAAATATAACTATCTACTTCAGAAGAATGGTAGAAGTCCAACTTCCTCCATAGTAGTTGAAACGAATGAAATACCCAAAGAAGATATTTCTATTCCAGAAGTTAAAGAAGAACCAAAGAAGGAAGTAGTTAATACATCATCACCTGCTCCAAAGGTAAAAGAACCAGAACCAGTAGAAAATCCAGTGGACGATGATGGGTGGGGTATTTGAACCAAAAGGTTCTTCCCTACGAACCTTCAATTCTAGATAAATATCATTTCAATTCATACCCACGACACTTTGGAACTCCCAATCAAAAAACGGTTGACAATTTCCAAATACTCAATACCTATATCAAGCATTACAATGGAAAAGCTCCCATCTTTATATCCCATAACAGTTATAATAGCGATTTAGTATTATTTCAGCAAATGCCATGGGATGTTGATACTGATAAAGATGGAAACACTTTAGAAATGGCTTATAAGGATTTATGCGCAATGGCTGACTATTATCACAATAATGAAATCTTATTGACTTTTTCGGGTTCAGGATTTCATTTCTATACGGAATTTGAACCAACATTTATACCATTGTCCGAGAAATTAAATCAGCAAATGAAAGCATTTCAGAGGCTAGTAGTAGAAGAGCTTGGATTAAAAACTGTTAATGTTAGTATAGCAGAATCAAAAAGATTGATTAGAATTCCAACTACTAATTACGTTTATATGAATAGTGATGGAAGTATGGTACAAACTGATAGATATGCCATCCCAATAAATCGTAGGATATTGGAGAGCTATTCGGTTAAGGACATTCTGAATTTAGCGAAGACTCCAAATCCAACCTTTTACGAACCAAATCTTGGGCATAAAAAGAAAATAGCTATTAACGAACTTCTTGAACTTAAAGTAGATGAGAATTATTTGCATACCGATTATTTTGAGCAGGAAACACTAGATTGGAGTTTCTTAACGGAAGAGCAAATTAAACATTATTTGGGATATATTATGGATGAGAAAATGTTAATTGATCTTTGGCATACTCATCCATCTCACATGACAAGATTTATGGCTTGTATTAAGATTAAGGAATATGGATTATCTTCATCGTCGGCAATACAAATTTTCGATAGAATTTCATATTATGCTAAATGGGATAATAGAAACGTGGCAAAACAATATCATCAAATTACAGGAATATATGCGAGGAATTAATTATGAATGAAGAAATAGAAAAATTATTAAAAATTAATATTGGTAAAAAAATTGGAATTTCACAGGGTATTACAAAAGAAGACGATGATGGGGAACTCATTGATCTTATAGAAATGGGATATATCTTAAGCGTACATGGAAATTGGATTTCCGTAGAAACAGAAATTGGCATTAAATACATAAATATGGATAGAACGGATTATTTCATTTTTAATCCGGTAGATAGTATAAAATCATTTAAAAGAGAAAGTATTGAAGTTAAGCATGATTTCAATGGAGTGAATGGTATTGAGGTATAGTCCTTCTGCGCTTGGATTATACCAAGCTTGTCCGAGAGCATACGAGTTTAAGTATATTTCAAATGCTCCTGAATTAACAGCCTTTACCTCACTTCCTTTAAAAAAGGGCTCAATAGTTCACAAGCTACTGGAATTATCTGCCACCCTACCTCCCAACGAAGTATTATCTAAAACTGTATCACAATTTAATGATTACGATTTAGTTAAGGAATTATATGAAGAAATAAAGAAAACTACTCTGGTAGATGGGTTTTATAACAATCTATTTTCTACAGAACGTAAAATGTATTTCAGTTATAATGAAATAGAATTTATGGGAATCATTGATAGAATAAATAAGTATGGAGAAAAAGATTTTGAGGTTATAGATTATAAATACGGGAAGAATGAATACACTAATATGAATGCGATGCAACCCCAACTTTACGCGTGGGCTATGTTTAATACTTTTGGCTTCGATATAAAGTTAAGATTTAGCTACTATAATATACAGCACCAAACCAAATATTCAAAGGTCTTTACTCCAAACGAAGTAGATATGGATGCCATAGCAGCATTGGCATTAAAATCGCAAACTGATTATTCTCCAAAATCCGGCTTTGGTTGTATATGGTGTTCTTATCTCCATATTTGTCAGGATGGAAAAGATTTCCTTAATAGAGATATAGAATTGGATGGTGAGGATATCAAACAGGTTGGTCAAAAATTGTTAGATGTTAAAGAAAGACAAAGTGTGTATAACTATAAGAGAAAGAAATACGAAGACGTTTTAAAAATGTATTTTGACTTCAGTGGAAATACAGAGCTTAAAATAGATCAACGAGTTATTAGATATGACCCGGATAGTAGGAGATTAGTGATTTAGTTGCAGGACCCATTTGAATATTCAAGTTTAAATTTTTTGCCATTAGAGGTAGTTAGAGAAAGTGTAGGGGCAGATGTAATTGCCTATACTAAAGACTATCTGGATGATATGAATGTAGTTAATCATGAATTAATTATACCTTTATATTTTTCTTCGATAGGTGCTCATGTTTTAAATTTATTGAATACTTCTTTTTGCTCCAATCACGAAATTTCTAAATGGACAGAAGAAAGAGATAAACAAGAACCAGATGGTGCGAGAAAAGCATTAAAAGATATGATTAAGGATGGAAAAAGATTTCCATTTTGTCCTTTCTGGGGCGATGTAGCAAAGGGATGCGCAAGAAAAAATTTAGAGACTCAAAAACCTGGATTTATTCAACAATTCGGACAGACTCCAGATTTAAGGGTTCATACGGCTTATGTTGCACCTCCAGGATTTAGTAAGAATTTCTTCATGGACTTCTTTCTGAATTCTGAAAGTGGATTTTTACAATTTGGAAAAACCGGAGAAGTACCTGCTACAAAAATAACTACCATGACGGAGGCAAGTTATATTGCATCAAAAGATGAAAAGAAAAATATAACTTATGGATATGCTAAAAGATATTGCTCTGGTATATTGGCTTTACCAGAATTTTATTCGGTTAGTCTTGAAGGTCAAATGCAACACAGTCTTCAAATGGAAACAATGTTATTAGAGGCTTTGGAAAAAGGTGAGATAATGAAAGGATTGGCTGGAACGCCCATTAAATTCTTTACTCACCACACATTATGGGCAGCTACTCAACCAGGTAAAAGATTTGATATTAGCAGTGGTATGGGAAGAAGGCTCAATTTTATACAATATCTTCCAACAAAAGATGAGCAGGAAGATTATAAAAATGCGCAGGAAGCAGGTTATGGAAAAGAAGTTAATGTTAACCGGGTAGTGGATATTAGAGGATATTTGTATAAAATCTGGAATCAAACTCATGTGGATGATGTTATCTTCACCGATGCATATTTGGATAAAAGAAGAGTTTGGCTGAAAGATGCAATAAGACATACAGATATTAAATTAATTGATAATGTGGCAATGGGATATAATTTCATTACCAGCTTTAAGGAAGAAGATCATATATTGCGAGTTGGAATGGATCATAGATTAGAAAAATTGATTGATCGACTTATGCACGATAGAAAAATAATTAGTAGTGAAGGTATGACTGAAATGGATTTAATGTTGAGATCATTAGGAGATTGGGTTGTCAGTTTTTATTCTATAGTAAGAGAATATGCAGATAATCAATTACTTCCTTATGATATAGCCAAAGATAGATTGCTAATGGCATTAAGAGAAAATCGTGTAGGAAGTTTTGAAGAAAAAAGTCCGGTAACGAATAGCAATGTAACCTACGTATATAGTTTTAATGCTTATCCAACTCAATCACTTGCGAAGCAATCGCAGAAGAGAAGGGGTGAACCCAAACCCATTTTAAAATAACAAATAATATACTTAAACTAATCAAACAATACAAATCTTTATATATGATTGTAGGTATATAGATTTATGAGAATTGATTACAGCAAAGAAGCAAGAAGTTTTGTAGCTACTTCTCGATATCAAGAGAGGGAAATTTTAAGAGATGCAAAATTTCACTGGAACCCTGAGCAGAAGCATTGGGAGTCAAATTCAATACACAATGTAAAGAATTTGGAAGAATTTTTGAGCCCGGAAGCAAAACTCATATATGATCAGCTCTGGAATGAGTACAATGGAAGAATAGCAGCATCGCAGGCATTGGACTCTACTATGGAATTACCCTGCCCAGAAGGCAAAAATTACCATCCTTTTCAAAAGGCAGGAATAGAATATTTAATCAAACACGAAAATGTTTTGCTCGCCGATGAAATGGGGCTTGGAAAAACCATTCAGGTAATAGGTTATCTGAATTATGCACGCCCAAAGAAAGTTTTGATTATTAGCCCACTATCAGTTAAATCTAACTGGCTTAGTGAGTTAAAAACCTGGCTTGTTTATGATACGAGCATCGAAGTGATTAACGGAAAAGAGCCAAAGTGGAATGCCGAGATAACCTTAATTCATTACGATGCCCTTAAGAAGCACAAAGACCGGTTATTGAGTGAGACGTACAATTTAGTCGTCATGGATGAAGCACATTACATAAAAAATATAAAAACCCAGAGGACAGTAGTCTGCTTGAGTTTACAAGGAAGGAAGAGGGTTCTTCTGACCGGGACACCCATTCTGAATCGCCCCAATGAGCTTTTCACATTGTTGCTATATTTGAGAAACCCCATGATCAGAAGCCCGCAAACAGGAAGAGCAAGTTATAGTTACTTCACATATCGATACTGTGTAGTTAATGAATACATGGGGCACATGCAAGTAGTCGGTGGAAAGAATCTTGATGAGCTTCAAACAAAGCTACGTGGAAGCTGTATGATGCGAAGACTCAAAAAAGATGTACTGGCAGAGCTTCCACCGAAGACAAGACAAATGATACCCATACCCAGAGGAGCCGTAAGTAGCTCGGTGCTTCATGATTCAGATGATATAATGGAGATCATTAAAAAGCAGGCTGGAAGTTGGGAGGATGTCATGAAAATGCTAAAGACGAAACCAGAAGTTTTCGAGAAGTTGGCAAAAGCAAGACATCAACTTGGAGTATCAAAAATACCCATGGCAATCTCATTCATAGAAGACGCACTTGAAAATGAAGACAAAGTAGTTGTTTTTGCACATCACAGAGATGTAGTAGAGGCAATAGGTGAGCATTTCAAAGGTTCGGTCTCATTGTATGGAGGAATGAGTATAAAAGAAAGAGATTATGCAATCAGTGAATTTAACACAAACCCGGATTGCAAGGTCTTTGTTGGAAGTGTATCAGCAGCAGGAATGGGTATCAATTTACAAAAGTCTGGTTGCTCAGTAGCAATATTCGTTGAGATTGATTGGAGACCGGCTTATAATATCCAGGCAGAGGACAGAATACACAGAGTCGGACAAACAAACAATGTGCTAATTTATAATTTAATCGTGGATGATACATTGGATGGGTATATAGCAGAAAAAGTTCTTAACAAGCAGATCGATATCAATAAAGCATTGGATGATAAAGTCAAAATACAAAACCTGCTTAACACAGACCCGGAATTTGAAGAGCTTAAAAAACAAATTGAATATGATGATATGATGACCGGGTTAGTAGAAAAGCCTGAACCGAAAGATATCTATAAAATAAAGATGAGACCAGAAGATGCAACAGAAGTTGAAATAAAGGTTCAGCCTTTACTATCCTCTCTTAAATTGTTAACTGGAATGGACCCGGATTTTGCCAGAGAACAAAATGAATCCGGATTTAATAAGGTAGATGGATCATTCGGACATGCATTGGCAGCAAAAACCTGGCTAACAGAGAAGCAAGCACGAGCAGCATATAAAATGATGAGAAAATACAAGAGACAAATACCAGAGGAACTTTACCAGGAAATTTACGGGGTGAGCGAGTAATGGATAAATCATACTCACCAGTTATTTTATTCAGTGGAGAGAGAGGAATGGGTAAGACATCCAAAGCCTTAAAAATAACTTTGACATTGAGAATTAAACTATGGCTTGTTCGTAAGCACATACTAAAAATAAAGTACAAGCCCATAAAGATGAGATTAGATAAGAAGGAGATGAGATAAATGGCGCAAACGTATCAGTTTAAGAGAAGCTATCGTACTCACAAATCTTTTTTGCCAATGGCAGTGAGTTATGTAGAAAAGAAGCAGGACACATTGGAGAAAGTCGTATCATTTATGGCTTTGAAACATGTCTTGAAGATAGTAAAACCGGAAATAGCAGACGATTTTGTAAATCAGGCATATCTACAAAGAAAGGTGTCAGGTGTAGAGGACATAGAGGGATTGTACACTTTCTTTATGAAAAAAGGATTGAGTCAATCCGAAGTTACGCACCGATTAAAAAGAGTTAAATTTTTAAAATTGGTACAAGATAGTATTTACATTATTCCGCCCATCGAACTAATAACTACAGGAAATGAAGAAATTGTTCGATCGGAGCCAATCGAAGTAATGGTCAAACCCGAGCAAATAGCTCGGTGGAAGAAGCCGGTTGGACATATTAGCCAGGCATTCACAGAATTCACAAAAATAGCCAGGCATTCAGGTTATGTTCTAACCGAAATAGGTGAAGAAGGAAGAATATTTAGTGGAATGGGACACAAGATAATTCTTAGATTTTCTGTGTCCGGTGAGATAAAATTAGATATAGAAGATTTTGAATCGCCCATAGGAAATAGTATTCCATACGAGAAAAATTCCAAAAATAACTATGATCATATAACCGGTCATACTTTCGGTGAATTTGGCTATATAATGAAGCAAGCTGGATTCAGCATAAATAAAAATGAGAGTAGTAAATTCGTCAAAGTATATCATAGGAATGATTATACGGTTAAATTGAAATGGGAAGAAGGAATAACTTCTCTTAATCTATTTAGAAGGATAACTAAAAATATAACTGAAAATTCATCTATTTTCAATATCTAATAGATTAATAATTTTTAAATAGATTTCCATGATACAAGATTATGGAAGAAATAGGAGAATTGATCGTGGAATCCCACGATTACTATTTATTAAAAAATAAAATTTCAGAAGTCCTTCAAGAACTTCACAGGCAGTTTCAATGGTTTAATGAAGAAGAATTAGAGGAAACTCCAAGACGATTAACTCAATTTTATATTGACTGGGCAAAGAAGAGTCATGCAGATTTTAAATTTACAACGTTCCCGGTTAGAGGAAAAGCATCTTTGATAACAATAAAGAATTTAGAATTTGCATCAGTTTGTGGGCATCATGTATTACCCTTTACCGGGAAGGTCAGTATAGCGTATTTACCATTCGATGAAGATATGGGAGGGGTATATGGTGGGTTGAGTAAGTTTGCACGAGCGGTTGAAAAATTTACAAGAAAGCCACAAACCCAGGAAGTTATGACACAGGAATTAACTGACTACTTATGGAATCATTTAGGATATTCTAATACTAATGGAGATGAACATTTAAAGGAAGATTCTGAATTCGTTGCCAATCCTAAATTTCTATTTGTGTTAGTAAAGGATGCAACGCATACCTGTACTACTATAAGAGGACCAGAACAGCACAATCCAGAAATGGGCACGGATGGAATGAGATGGGATAGTAATTATCTATCTGCGGAAGATGTAAAATCCTTAAGGGAAGAAGCTATGAGGGTGTTGCTCGGGTGAGTAAAGAAGCAGAATTTAATTTGGTAAAAAATACGGTAATTCAAAAACAAAAAGAATTTATTACAGAGCAGGAAGCAATATTAAAATTAATGGAAGAAGGAAATTATACAAAGGCGAGAACCATTAGAATTCTATCTGTAGTTGAAGATGAGGAAATTGCGGGACTTTTAAAGTATTTGGAAGAAGGTAGTAAGTATGTTGAGTTATGAAGAAAGAATGGAAGAATTGGAAAAAAGAGGAATTGATACGGATAGTTTATTATCCGATTGGTGTGTAAGTTGTAAACACAGTAATGAAATAAAGAATGGAATATGCCTTCCAAAATGTACGGGAAGGGCTATCTCAGATGGAAGGAGATTGATTATGACAGAGCATACAAAGATGGGAACAACGACCGTAGATGGAGAAGTTGTAAGACAAATTGTTCCCATAGGTTATGAAGAAGAAGTAGAGGTAGAAATTTGATATCTCACGATAATCTTCCAAATCCACAGATAAATGGAAACATGTATAGAAAGACTGCACCGATATATGCTATTAAAATGAAAGATTCTTTTGAAGTTAAAACTCTGGAAGGAATAATGACCGGGAAAGCAGGCGATTATTTAGCCATGGGAGTTAAAGGAGAAATGTGGCCCATCGCGCAGGATATCTTTAAGGCAACATATACTATTTCACCCATATGTTATCACTGTGGTTCACCACATACATTCTTTAACGATGCTAGTAGAGAATGGGAGTGCAGGATTTGTGAATCAGAATTTGATGTAAAGGAGGAATAAAATGACAATGTTAGAAATACCAGAGAAAACGTGCCCTTTTTGTGGGCAATTAAAAATATGGAAAGAAGTTATTGGTTATGTACATAGAACTACCGGAGAAGTGAGTTGTCCAACAAATGATAGCTGAAATATTAACAAAGGATAGACCGGAGCTTATTGCCCCGGTAGTTAAAAGATTGGAAGATAATGTGGATAAGATAGTTGTATGTTATACTACCAGTGAACCCATCCTAATAGATAAAATGCTGCAAGCTTCTAAAGTGCCAATAGATATTGTAGTAAATAATTTTGATAATAAATGTGTAGCTTATAGATATGTTTGGGATGATCTCAAAAATCAGGATGGTTTATTCCTGGATGATAATGTTTGGTTTAAACCTGAATATGTTGGTAAAATTCAAGAACAAATGGATAACCATCGTGAAGCAAGTATGATTTCAGCGTGGATGAAGATGGGTGATTTTTCTAACATGGCTTTGGAAGAGACTATTAAACCATGGAAGTTTTTTGTTGTAAATAATAAACTGGCAGACAAAGTAAAACCCGATATTAAACTGCCACGGGGAATGTACGATGACAAACAACTTGGAATAGATAGTTGGCTGTTTGGATATCCAATGTATAGGGATATGAGTCTTCAATTAAATAGAAAAAATGTTGGAAGACCCAGTGGTATAATAGGTTTAAATGATATGATAGGTGGAAGGGAGGAATTGAAAGCCTATTACGAAGTTGGATGGAGATACTTTAAAGAGAAATATCCCTTTGCCACATTTACAAAAGAATATGCGGTAGTGATAGGATTGACGCTTCTGAAATCACTTTATACAAACAGAAATTTTTTCATAGAGGAAGTTAGAGAAAAAGTAATAGAAGCTAATAATTTACCATACGATTACGATGCACATATTACAAAGATTTACTCTAACTAAATTTTAAATAATTCTAACCCATCCCAAATTATGGTTAAGAAATATGTGCCAACCGGTAAATCCGTACTGTTATTTAGCGGTGGGATGGACTCGGTAATGCAAGCGGAATTACTTAATCCGGATATTTTGTTAAGGATTCCAATGAATGAGACCTATGAAGAAATGGAAAAGAAGAGTACAGAGAAAGTAGTAGCAATAATGCATTGGGAAGATAAGTATAAATCTATTGACGGTGTATTTAACTTTAAGGAAATGGAAGTAGAAGAACTAATGATCATCCCAAATAGAAATGCATACCTTTTGATGAAAGCATCTGAATTCGGTGAAAAATTATATTTCTCTGGAGTAGAGGGTGATACGGCAAAAGATAAGGATGCGACATTTTTTGAGTTAGCAGAAAAATTACTAAATCATATGTGGTTGGGACATTCCTGGACAGAGACGAGAACATTTACAGTTTCTGCACCATTCCATACTATTACGAAAACTGAATTACTTGCTGCCTTCCTGGCTAAACAGAAAAATTATGGATTTACAGATTGGGAAGCATTGATACCCATTTTATCAAGTTATTCCTGTTTTATAGGAAAAGAAAAACCGTGTGGGGTTTGTAAACCATGTATGAGAAAAGCTGTTGCCCTTGTAAATAATGGATTTAACATATACGATGAGAATCATGGTTATGACTTTTTTAAAGGAACGTATTTCCAGGATGATCCCTTAATAGGATTGGAGCCATTGAAAGAGAAATTCATGACTAATAATTACAGGGGAAGGGAAGCAGCCGATACAGTATTGGCTTACAATAAAATGTTAAAACTCTCACCCAATTTTTAAATATTCTTTCTTATTTATTTGTTTAAGGTAATAAATGAGTAGCTGGAAGAAAAATCAAGTATTAAAAAAATTTTATAAGAAGGAATTTGATACTCACTATGGTGGCGGGGTAAACATTAGTATTACATTTAAAAGTTCAACTGGTGAAGATTTCCAACCATTAGAGGTTAATTCCTTTTCAACTAATAAAAGTATTAAGCAAGTATTCACATATTTAAAAATAGTAAATTATTTTATTTATCACACTGTTAGAAAAGAATGGGTTGAAAATCAAATGATGTTAGATAAAGATAAAGTACAAATGGAGGATAATAATGTTAACTGAAGTTTACCCACGATTATTCGTTGGAAATATTAAGGATTCCAAAAATTTCAATGGAGTCATTTGTTGCGTATTGGAAAGAAATTTTACTAAACCCGATGGAAATGGCGGATCAATGGAAAGTGAAATAAGAAAGGATGCTTTAAACTTTCCGGTATTTAACGATGTAGTAGGAGAATTTGATATTGTACAGTTAGAGCTTCTTGCCAGGTTTATTAATAGAAGTTTAAAATCTTCAAATAGCAATTTTCTAATACACTGTGGCGCAGGATGGGAAAGATCGCCATTCGCAATGGCTTATACAATTTGGAGAACTACCAATGAATTTTTAACACTGCAAAATGCATATGATTATGTAAAAGAGAAGCATTCTGATACCAG
>CAZXLU010000027.1:0-13833 GCA_964641875.1 Candidatus Woesearchaeota archaeon
TAGATTGGGAAACCGAACGGAAACGCCAGAAAGCTTTAACAGAGGCGCTTTTCTGGGAAGAGCGGGCCAGGGAGTATGAACGTATGGTGAGTGATTGCTATAAGCAAGCACAGCGTTACCGCGACCTCGTGTTTTATTACGAAAAGAGGTTAGAATGAAGCTCGAATCCTATCGGCGGGCTCTCCGCCGCGAGTTGCGGGAGGTAGAGGCGGCGTTGGCCGATGAATTCGACTGGAAGGACAAGGAGTTGAATGCCTGGGCACGGGGATGGGACAAGGGCCGCAGGTATCAAATCCGGTGTGACATGGCGCGGCTCAAGAAGGTGCCGCTATGAAGCTCGAATCTTATCGGCGGGTGCTTCGGAAGAGGCGCGCTTACTGTTTACGGGTTACCAAGAAGGGGAAGGGCCTTGTTCGTTCCTTTGACGACTGGCAACGGGGATATTATCTTGGCCGTGTCACTGAGATAGATGAACTCCTTGACATGCTCAAGAAGGTGTCGCTATGAAGAAATGGGAAGAAAATTGGGAAGCTCCCTGTCAATGTGGCCATGAACATTTTGAGTATGTGGATGAATCATTCTGGGCATTCAGTTGGGTATGTCCCGTTGCTAATTGTCCCTGTTTGAACTTTAAACGCAAGGAGAAATTATGAAGGGCTATCAATGGAATTGTCGCTGCGGCCATCCTTGGACTTGGCACGCGGATGCGGAGTTCATAGAGACTGAACCCTGCGGTCTTCCCGGGTGTAAATGTACTGGATATCACCGAGTCGGCATTGATTCTCCACCTCAAGAAGGAGTGGGGGTGAACCAAAAATGAGTGAAAACGAAAACGCGACCACAACGGTCAAGTACCCGGTGCTGAAGCCGAAGGACGCCGTGCTTGGGCAGCCGTATTCCCTGACCTCCGCCAAGGAGGTTGTGGGGGACTACGGTCTGCAGCTACGCGGCGTGCTGGCCGAAGGCAAGACGGTCTATCTGCCCGAGACGAACCCGATCTTCAAGGGCGTATCGAGCGGGAAGCTGACGCTGCCGCTGTCCATCGCTGCGGGGAGGAACTTCTCCGCGAAGGGGACAACGGTCGGCTGGCAACTAGCCAAGCGGTCGGTGGTATAGAGCCATGAGCGAAGGGGCGATGATGAACGGCGAAACCGGACGGAGCCCCGATAACCCTTTCGGGGGAAGCAGATGACGAAGATACGGCGAGGAATCCCCGACTCTTTCGAGGGCCGCGCAGCGGTGGAACTTCGCATCACAGGGCTCTCGGAATCGGAGATATTCCATTTGGGGAAGGCTTACTGGGAGCATCCGCTATCGTATGGTCAGCTTCGGCGGGCTTTCAAGGACGCGGGGGTCGAGACCAGGCACAAAGCGACCCTGGCGAGGCGGAAGGGAGACAATATCCGGTACGACAGGGTTTCGAAGGCTCCGTACTGGGAGCGAGTCCCCGGGCGTTATCAATTGAGCGGCGAACGCCAGGGCCGTAAAGCCCCCTATCTCGTCCGCCGGGAGTCCAATGCGGTCGAGCCCGGGGACCGGCTGCCCTGGAAGGTGAAGGGGAAGTTCAATGAGCGGCGCGACCTGACCCAGCGAGAGCTACTGGCCCGGCAGTACTTCTTTAACCGTTCTCTAAAGGCGGACGTGCGGCTCAAGGCGGGGCCAGACATGGACTACTACGATCTTTATTACTCCCAATCAGGTACGGGGTACTGACCTATGCCGTTGGGCGCGGACACCGAGACGTGCCAGGGATTTGTCAAGACGCTCTGCCTCTCGGACGGTTCCCACATCGAGACCCAGGACACGGAGGCGTTGCTGGAATTCCTCTGGAACGGAGCGGACCTAAGCCGTACATTCGTCTGGTGGAACCTGGGGTACGACATCAGCAGCATCCTTAAGCCGTGGCTGGTGGCGCAGGGCTCCGAACTCACCAGGGCGTATCAGGAACGGCTGCGGAAGGCGCGCAGGCTGGAGGTGTTGCAGGTCGAGGATTCTCCGTCTCCCGAAGAAGCCAGGGAGATGAACGAACTGGTGAAGGAGCTTGCTTCGGATGGGGTGCTGGAGAACTTCGTTATCGGGCCCTGGTCCGTACGGGTGATGGGCGACAAGGCGTGGAGCCTCAAGCGGAAGGGGAAGCGGACCCGGGCGGTCTGGAACTTCGATGCGAGCAAGTTCTTCACCAGCGGGTTTGGGGGCATTTCTCTGGAGAAGGCTTCGCGTCAGTACCTTGGGGAGGGGAAGAGCAACGCGGAGGAAGGGGTCAGCAGGCGCCGGATCGGCGAAGAGCCCGGCTACTTCGAGGCGTTGCGGGACCCCATCATCCGGTACTGCATCCGGGACGCGGAGCTTACGCTGCGGCTCTTCGAACGGACCCGGGCGGGCTATGAGGCTCTGGGGATGACGTTTCCCGACCGACCGTTCTCCAAGGGGAGCGTGGCTAAGCAATATCTCCGCGACCACGCGGTGCTGACCGGGACACGGAAGGGTTTGGAGGGGTTGGAGCGCTCTTCGCTCTATCAGTATTGGCGTCAGGCCTTCAGCGGCGGTGTTTTTCTGCTGCGGAGGGCTGGGCTGGTGGAGAATCCCGAACTCTGGGACATTAACAGCGCCTACCCAGCCGCGATGCTGGACCTGCCTTCTCTGGAGGGAGCTTCGCTGGTGAAGTGGGGTGATCCGGGGTTCGAGCGGTGCCTCCTCAAGTTCTACCGCGTTCTGGCGCCGTCCACTCCCCGGACTCCCATCAAGCCGCCTGGCGGCGGTCGGAAGCTCTATGGGTGGAGCGCCGAGGAGCAGGTATTCACCCTCACCGGGCCAGACCTGGCGGCGATGGATGCTTACGGCGATCCGTATCTTATTCTGGATGGTGTGGGGGTGCAGACAATGCCGAATGCGGCACATCCCTTTGAGTTTCTGAAAGAGTTATTTGGCCGTAAGAGCCGCATCAAGGAGGAGTTCGGAGCGGAGAGCGTGGAGTACCTGAATCTGAAGTTAGCCATTAACAGTTTCTACGGAGTTATGGCGCAATCGAGGCCGAGGGAAACGAAGGACACCAATTTTATCTACGCCTCGTATATCACAGCGCGCTGCCGACAGCAATTGTGGGAGAAGGCGAAGGAGCTCGAGGACCAGGGGGGCCAGATTGTCTCCTACGCTACGGATGGGCTGGTGGTGTCCTGGGGCGGGACGTCACTCGAGCACTCCTCTTCTACCGCCCTGGGGGAATGGAGCGTTTCGACAGCGGAGGCCGGAGTATTCTATGAGACCGGGATCTACGCGATGCTGAAGGAGGGCCGCTGGTCGCTTCACAACAGGGGGATGCCGGGGCTGGATGTCATGGAACTTCAGAGCGCGGAGGGCGGCTACATTGACCACAGTCACGCGAGCCCGGTGAGGTTCAAGCAGGCCGTCATCCAGCGCGACCCCGGGAGGGTCAACCTGTTCGTCCCTAGGGTACGGCGGCTCAATCCACTGCAGAGCTTCGAGGAAGGGGCTTTGCGATTCCCCCGGGAGATGATGAAGGCGAGCCTGGCGGACTATTGGCTGGAATCATGGCCGTTGTGGCTGGACGGGGAACCGCACGATGGAGAGGATGGGATTGTCATTGACGGGAAGCTCTGGCGGAAGCGGGAGCGCGAGGAAGCCAGGGAATACGGGCTCGGAAGGAGTCGCCGCAATCCGCTGCACCCAATGACTCTCGAGAGCATGCGGTGGCTGGGCGTTGAGGGTTAAGGAAAAATGAAGGTATATCATGGAACCTTAAGCGGTACCAGTGACACGGCGACTCATACGCAAGGCTTAAATACTCGCGGCGTTATTGGTACGTGGAGGGCAGAGTTGTCGACAAGGTCTTTCACCTGGCGTGAGGAATTCGCTCTTCCTCGGCCTCGGATCGGAATCGGGGATTGTCGTTGCAGTTGCGAGGATTGGGAAGGGCTGAATAACGGAGACTACGCGGTCGCGTGCAGGACGTGCTGGCGGATGGGATTCGGGCATCGGAAGCTATGGACGATGCGTGATACGATCCAAACTCTCAATCATGAATATCTGCACTATGTTTTCTGGTGGCTGCTCGATGCCGATGAGGCCGAGGCGGGTAGGCGCGTACTGGACGACACGAATATTCTGGGGGATTATTGCTGATGGAGAGAAAGCCGTATGCGGGGCCGCGTTGCGGCCATGAGAAAAAGATAGGGGATGGTCAACGGGGAGGCGCATCTAAGGCCCCGTGCGACCGTCCTCTGGGGCATTCTGGATGCCATGATTCGGGACGGGTACAGCATAATAGAAAGGGGGGCGTTATCGCTAATGATAAGAAGAAGCTCCCCGAGCATCCATATGCGTGGACGAATAGGGAGACGGGCTGGAGGTGGCGGGGCATCCTCTGCCTCCCAGGTTGCGTCTCTAATCGCGGATATTTATGCCGAGACCATTACCGAATGCTATGGGAGTTCCAGGAAGGCAACTGTGGCAAATGCCACGCGCCGATGTACAGGGTTAAACCCTATCCATCAGCAGACCACTATCATCAGAACGTAGATGCAGGCCCCATCAGGGGGCTGGTACATGGGGGAACTAAGGGCGGTTCATGCAATATGAACCTGTCGCGGTTCGAGC
This sequence comes from Candidatus Woesearchaeota archaeon, assembly GCA_964641875.1. Lineage (GTDB taxonomy): Archaea > Nanobdellota > Nanobdellia > Parvarchaeales > Parvarchaeaceae > Parvarchaeum. The sequence goes on from CAZXLU010000027.1 coordinate 4,615, forward strand.
AAGGCGAGGTCATCGAAGGTGAGGATGCCGACCGTTGGGTCGAGTCATGTCGCGAGTACCTCCTCAATCCTCCCGCGCGGCAATTAGCCAGGAAGCTCGGGATTCCTTTCCCCGCTGGAACGCTATTCTTCGATCCGATGTTGCTCTTCAAGCAGTCTATTATCTTCACGGAGGCCTCTCCATGACGCTTCCGCCCCTACGATGCGACTGGTGCGGCAGGATGTTTGGCAATGACCAAATAGCCTATGACTTACATCGGTCTCGCGCTCCCGTATGGTGCTTGCCCATCGGGTGGATGGAGCCGCTGGACGGCTGGTATCCCTCGCGTGCGCGTGTGACGCGCGTGCCCGTGCGTGCGAAGCTCGGTCGGGTCGGCGGTATAAGGAGTGAGGGCAAGTGACCGAGATCGAGACCGAGATCTGGGTCTGCGCCAGGTGCGGAGAGCCAGTAGCCGCCAAACACTACACCAACCGGAAGGGTCACAGCCGGGTTAGCTACAAGTGCTTGAAGTGCCACGACACCGTGTACGAGGAGGAATCCGTTGCCAGCCAAGAAAGTAACGCAGCCGTCACCGCCTGAACCACCGAACGCGCCCGCGCAGGCACCCGCACCCCCGCAGGCACCCGCACCCGCACCCGCGCGCGAGGAGCGGAGCGACAGAGCGACCGAAGGGAGCGAGGCGCCCGCGCCCCCGCCTCCACGCAAGACTCGCCCCAAGCCGATGAAGAAGCGCCGCAAATCCGTGCCTTCACGCAGCAAGCAATTGACAAATTCTAACCCTCCCGCGAAGCGGCGGGGACTCTCCATCCTGGGGATCCGGTTCTAATGAACGCCACCGATTTTGCCTTCATCATCGGACCATTGACCATTGCAGCGGCTGCCGTCTGGGGCTGGCTGCTGTGGAACGAGTGGCAGGACAAAAGGGGGCCGCGACCATGAGCGTTCTGTCCTATCTCGCCGCCTGGGCCGAACTCGCTTCATTCATAGGAGTTGGAATATGGACTTATTTGCTCTGGGCTAGCGGTTACTTGCGGCTCCTTACCAGCGCGGCCAGGGCCCGGGGATGGGGCTTCCGCCGTTCTCCCCTCCCAGCGCCGAGCGACAGTGGCGACCAATTACCGACCGAGTTCAGGTGGGAGTAGGAGAGGAATCATGCCGAGAGGATGGCCGAAGGGAAAGCCCCGAAAGCCTCAAATAGAAGCTCCGATGACGGCGGAAGATGGGTCAACACCTACCAGGCCGCCCGAGGAGCCGAAGGAGGAGCGGAAAACGGAAAGCCAGAGTGCAGTCACCGCTCCTCCGGAGGAGCGAAGCGCGAAGCAAGGGGGCTTCAGCTCCCGCGACAGAGCTACCGAAGGGAGCGAGGAAACCGCCGAGGGTCCTCCCGAGCAGGAAGAAGGGACGTTTAACTGGGACGATGAGAAGCCGAAGGAAAAGGCGGAAGCGCCCTCTTCTATTCCCCCGTTCGACGCGGCGGGCCTGGCGGACGTGGTCGCGGGCGTTATCGGGAACCTCCACCACCAGGCGGCTCTGGTCACCAACTGGAACGGATGGGAGCTCGACCCACAAGAGCTCGAGACATGGAAAGCAGTCCTTCGCCCGTTGCTGGCGAGCCTCGACCCCCGCAAGTGGGGGCTGGCGCTTGCTCTGCTGGCGTTGCTGGTGATGGAGGGCGGAAAGGTAGCCCGCTTCATTGCCTGGCGGCGCCCGCGTAAGGCGGAGCCGCTGCCTCCGAAGAGCGGCGGGAAGGCGGCCGCCCCTAAGAATCAGGTAGGAACCGACTACGTGCCTATTACCGCGCCGATGGAGCACGCCCAGGGGGACGTATGAAGGAGATCCTTTTCTTCTGCATCCACTGTGGGCTGGTCATCCAGGCCTTTGACGACCGGGACACGATCCCCTGTCCCGAATGCGGACAGATATGCTATGCTACGGGGGTGGCTACATGAAGTTTAGCTCGGGCGAGCACATCGTGGTGCTCGGGACCACCGGCAGTGGCAAGACGTTCTGGTGCCGTCACGTTCTGGTCCCGCTGTGGCGGCGCGTCATCGTGGTGGACACCGAGGACTACGACTACCGCGACTACAAAGGCGTGTCGGTCCAGAAAGCCATCGAGCTCGCGGCCAGCAAGGACAAGGAGTTCAAAGTCCGCGTTATCTTCACGGGCGATATCCTGACGGACGAGCAGGACGCCGAGCTGCTCTTCAGGGGTTTGCTGGCGAAGGGTCACGATGTGCTGCTGGTACTGGACGAGGCGACTGACTTCGGGGATGCGCGGGCGATCTTCCCGAGCCTGCGAGCGGTGGTGCGCAAGGCTCGCAAGCGGCGGATAACCGTAGCTATGGCGACCCAGCGTCCCGCCATGCTGAGCAAGGACGCGTACACCCAGGCGCAGCACCGCGTGGTATTTTACCTGCCTGACTACGACTGCGAAGCGGTGCGTCCGTACGCCCCCTGGGTGAAGGAACGGGCGGGGGAGATACCCTACAAGAGCTACCGCTACCTTTATCAAGCTCCTGACGGAGAGGTAAGCACCCATGAGTAGCGAGCAAGCGAAGCGTGACGAACTACCGCCGACTGTATTGGCCGCACCGCCGCCGAAGGACCCCCGCGAACTGATAGGGTGGGCAATGAGTACCCTATTACCATCCATACTGGCGAAGTTCAACGAGATGGACCGGAAGCTCGACCGTATCGCCCAGGCCCAGAAAGCCCTTCATGAGCAACTGCTGGTGATAGAGGATGCCGTACAAGTTCCCCGGCGATAAGCGAGACTGGGACGCTATTCATCGTCCCGACCGCTCAAAGGAGTTCCTACGCACCGCTACCCCCGCAAACGCTTGGGCAGAGAGCCAGATAAAGGCCCTGAAAGCCCTTGGGGTCCGGCACTCGAGGGAAGAGTGGCTGCAGTTGCGCTCTGCGCTACGCGCCCAGTTCCGTGTCTCTGCAATTGACCGTTCACCGCCGACCCCCTAACCCCTCGCCGACCGTTCTTCGCCTCACCGCCGACCTGGGACGGCGGCTTAAGAATTGAGGGCAAAAGTCCTATGTCGCACGAAACCGTGATCGCCTTCGCCGTTGCCGTCTTAGCCGTGATGGTCGGAATCTTCCTGATGGACGCGCTGTCGGGCGCCACCACACCCACCGCTTAGGAGGCTCGAGACGATGTCTCCCGTTCCTATCCCCATCGGCTCCCGCCTCGGCGCTGCGCTCAAGAAACCAGGCCCCACGCCTACGGGCTTCGCCCCTCGCATCTGGGGTACCCCAACAATGCAGCGCGTAAACGCCCCGCAGGGGCCCGCCGTGCTCCCCGCCAACGCGCCTCTCCAGCCGATCCCCACCGCAGCGGCTCCCACCGCTTCCATCCCGAGCCCCGAAACGAATCCCCAGGCCTCGAGTCCCACACTGCCGAACGTGGGGGCCAACGCTGAGGTCTTTGTCGTTCAGGATAGCTCCAACGCAGCGGCCGTGAAGAGCTACCCGCTCACGACCGAAGCTAATTTCAAGAGCCTTGTCGTGACGCTCACCGCCGCCGCAACCTCTGGGGCTACCGCGATCCCCGCTACGGATATCCTGGTGTCGCTCCCCGCGTTCAACATCCTCGACACGAACGGGTACCGCATCAAGCTCAACCCTATTAGGGACTTTTATAGCCTCTATCAGCGGTACAGCCGCTACCATGACGTCATCACGCCCGTCCTGTTGACGGGAACCGCCAACCAGCAGGTGACGGTCACAGGCACCTACGAGCTTGTCGGGTGCCGTCTTGACCAGCTACAGGGCCCGTTCACCCTGGAGGTGACGTACGGGGCTAACACCGTCTTCGGGTCCGACTGCACGGCGCTCACCACGACCGTAGCCATCTCGGCTATCCCGGGCCTGACAGGTGGAGTGAGCCTCAACGCCGTCACGTCTACCCTGAACCCGCAGCCCATCGCCAACGGCGTCACCGACCTATCCCCCACCGCCCCCATCACGGGTCACGCGCTGGACGAGTTCGTCATCAGTGGGTTGACTTCCAATGTCAACGATGTCTCGTACTGGCAGGTCATCCTCAACGGTCTGCTCGTGACCAACCGGGCTTCCAGCGCCAGCTTGGTCTCCCGAGCCCAAGGACGCATGAACGGCACGATCCCTAGTTCCGTGCTCTACATGTGCTTCTCGCTCGGAACCCAGATCGCGTTTAACCGCTCCAGCCACCTGTGGGCGAACTACGGGACGAACCCCGCCACCAGCGGAGTCTCCGCGCTCTACATCTGGTACGACTGAGGAGGCAACGGGGACATGGCGACCCCGCCTTCCTTCCTCGACACCCCCGTCATCCCTTTGGGAACGGGGGGCGATTACGCCTCGGTCTGGGAGATCGCCTTCGCCCTGGTGGGCGGAGTGATGGTCTATCTGGGCCTCAAAAAGGGCAATACGCTGCTGCTCCTCGCGGGAGCAGGCATCGCGGGGCTCGGCATCCTCTCGATGTTTGTCGATACCCACATGCCCTGGTGAGTTATGGCGGGGGGGATGATAACGCCGCCGTCCTGGCTCAAGACGAGCGGCGATAACCTGTACATCGTTCTCTTCGACGCGGCCTCGAACCAGCCGATAACCTCGGGCGCCTGCATCACGGGGCTATTCTCCACTACGCCCGCCCAGAAGAACTGGGAAGGCCAGGACACGTGCTCCAGCGGAACGGGAGCGGACATTTCGCTGCAGACCGATAACACGGGAGTCGCCGAGTACGGTATCCCTTACACCTGCCCCATGACGTTTACGCTCCTCGCCCAGGCCCCTGGCTACGAGGACACCCAGTTCGACTTCACTACCGGGGTCGTCACGGGCCCCATTACGTACGCGGTGTACATGCCTACGGGGACGATGGGAGGCCTCGGCCAGGCTCCCCCGTACTGCACGGGACTACAGGCCGATCTCAACCAGACAGGGCAGACAGCAGGCATCGGCGCCAGCGGCGCGGCGGGAACGGTCGCGGGAGACCTTGGGAGCGCGGGCTGGATGGCCGTCATCGCCATTGTAGCTATCGCCATTGTCCTTGTCGTCATTCTGGTCATCGCTCACCCCATCGGAGCCGTGAAACCATGAGAGCGAAGCGAGCAAGGGAGGAACGACCGTGAGCCGGGAGACCGTAGCGCAGGACGCGCTCAAGAACCTGCCTGGCGTGAGCGGAGACATCATCCGTGGGCTCCTCGCCCTCATCAAGCACAAAGCGATAGCGCTCGCCATCCCGCTTCAGGGAACGGGGAACGTCATCCCAATTCTACGGGACGCGGATTACCTCGTTCCGAAACTCAATTTCCTGCTCTGGCCCAATAACTCCGCGAGTACGAACCTGTATTTCAATGGAGACCAGGGTACCCCCTTCACATTCCTCGCGGGAGCCTCCTTCGGCTTCGATTGGATAAACCCGACCGCCTCCGCTATCTCGTACCAGGATTCTCCCGCTGGCGGATGGCTATACATCTGGGGATGAGACCGTGGGAGCGATAGCGACCGAGGGAGTGAAACGACCGTGACGAACGCTAACTACAGCCCCCCCGAGGTAGTCGTCCCGACCCCTGGCGGAGCGCCTGGGGACGGCATAATGCTTGGAACTCTTACCGTCCAATCGAATATAATAACCCCACCTAGTTTACCAGTACCAGCGATTTCTTTCGGAGCCAGTAAAATCCCTTTGATACAGGGAGATAACATGGGTGGGCTATTAGGCGCCGTAATAGGTAGTAATAACAATCCTACCCAGATAAGAGGAGCACCAATTTATCTGGGAAATAATTTCGCCACCGCAATTGAGGCTAATGGATTGCCTTCTTCTATTCAGGGCAATTCTACTGCGGGTTTGGGATGGGTAATCATTAGAGGTCTCGACAACCGCCAGGGTGTCACCGTCCCAGACTCCTCTCCCATCACGCTCTACACCACCACCGCCGCAGGGCAGGTATACAAGTTGAGCCTGCGGCTCAACGCTACGGCCTATACCAGCGGGACGGCGACCTATACCCTCAAGTGGACCGAGAACGGAATCGCCCTTTCCCTCGCTGTCTCCACTGCTGCCGCCTCTACTCCCTCCTCTTCATCGACCCTTATCCAGCCCGACAACGGAACCGCTATTACCGTCCAACTGGCGGGGACGTTCGTAGCTACACTTAATATGGCCTCTGTAGTGGAGCAAGTAGCGTGAGGTATGCATGAGCGTTCCTTCGTTCAGTCGATTTATTCCTCAAACTACTCTCGGGCCTAACGGCTTATCCGATAATTTCGACCTTGACCGTTCGCTCTACCTGACCCTGGCTAATCTCGGAACCGTCAGCGTCACGGTCTCCGTTCAGAACTCAAGTGGAGTAGGCCCCACCCTCACCGTCATCCCAGGTCAAACTCTCGGACCTCTTGAGTTGATAGTCCGCACATGGAGTATCAGCGGCGTGGGCGGTGTTATCTTGGGCATCTTCACTTCCCCTCCTACGAAGGTCAACCGTGAAGCCCTGCTCGCCATGAATCTCAACGCCACTATCCCCGCCACCGTCAAGACGGATGTAGGGCAGGGGACGGGGCCGGTGGCCCAGGTCGTGCTCTCCAATCCCCTCCTCACTCCGTACGACTCCCGGGACCGTCTGTGGGCTCTCGGGGCTACGGACGCGCCCGATAGAGGATGGACGTTGGGGAGTGGAGATGTCCCCAATAGGGGATGGCTACTCGGAAGCACCGATGTCCCCAACCGGGGATGGACCTTGGGCTCGGGTGATACTCCTCAGCGTTCCTGGGCGCTTGGATCGAGCGACTCCCCCGACACCTCGGTCAACCAGGCTCACCCCAAGAATATCCGTTCCCTGGTCGCCACCGATAACCCCGACTCGTCCGTGAACCAGGCGAATCCGAAGCGGACCGATGTGGGGCAAACCATCGGGATGGAGGAAGCACAAGTCGGAGGCAATAACTACAAGACCTACGACCCCTGGGGGTTCGTCACCACCCAGGGCTATTCCTTCGCCGCCCCCTGGGGAGGTGGATATGGAGAGGTTAACGTCCAGCAGTCGGGAGCGCGGGGATACCTGTGGTTCAATTTCTACGTCATGGCTCCTACCACGGGCGCACAGTCCGTCCCCATCTATCTCTACCGCCATCTTCCTACAGGAGGCCCTGGTAGCGGCAGGGACCCTCCACAGTACCTTTTCACCCTCAGTTGGTCCCAAACCACAGCTAACATAGGACAATGGGTGGGAGTCGCTCCCGATATATTCTGGCCGTACGACTCCATCGTGGTAGCCCCGCTCACCGCCGCTATCAATAGCAGCGGAGACGCTACGTCAGCGGGAGTCCTTGTCCCGCTCTCGTCCAATAACCGCGATTCTAATTTCTGGAATAACAGCTACTGGAATACCCAGGATAGTGGGTTCATCGGTTACTGGTACTCCACCAACTCCTCCCTTCAGGGAATCCCCGTTCAAGTGACGGGGACGGTCGAGACGATAGTGAGGAAGGCAAGACCAACGGTGGTTGTCATTTCTACTACTGCCAGCGGAGGCGTATTGCTAACTGCTCCTACTGGGAAACGCTATCTTATTACGGATGTGCGTATTTATCAACCCCTTGAAAGCACGATAACCACAGCGCGAGACTGGGGATGCTATATTCTCACCTCGGGCCAGACACGACAACTGATGATAATTTCGGTTGCCTCAGCATCAGTAGCATCTTCAAATGCTAATATTACCTTTTCCACTCAATCTAATAACTCTAATTTCCTTAGTCCAAGCGCATCAATTTATATTGCGAGTTCTCTTTCATCTCCCATCATTCTCAATTCTGGAGATGCTCTCTATGCTCATGTGAATGACGGCGCCGCAACGTTGGATTCAACCCCCGCCTGGGAAATCCACTATGAAGTGGAGGACGCGGTATGAATGCTGAATCCGACTACCGCCTCCACATCGAGCACCGGCTCACCCGTTTGGAGACCCTGCTTTACATCCTTATGGCCCTCTCCACCGCCTCCGTATTCGGGGTGCGCATCTTTGACGCTATCACCTTCTTCCACGGAGGCTGGCCATGAACGCTGACGAATTCGAGGAAGAATTCACTCTGTCGGAAGGAGCGCTCTGGATAGTCTCGGGTCTGCTGTGTATCTTTAGCTGGATATTCGTTTTCAACGTCCTTGGAGGGCATTACCCATGACCTGCTCCACCTGCACCACCCTCAACGGCTGGCTCGCCGAGAGCGACCGCATCATCCCCCACGACATCCTAGGCGGTATCCTCATCGCAGGCATCGCCCTCGCCGCTATCTTCATGGGCCTCAAGGGAGACTACCTCCTCGCGGCCCTGATTCTCATAGCGCTCATCGGAGCGGGAGTCGCCGTTGATCTCGCCGCTCATGGATGGACGCATTGAGTGAGAGGCGGGTGACAAGAATAATGACAGCAACCATCACTACCTCTACCCTCGAGAGCGCCGCCGTTACCTTCTTCGGAGGGTTCTTCGGCTACCTCGCCGCAGCGGGCTTCGCCCTCTCTGGCGCAGACGCCGAGCACGGCGCTATCGTTGGCGCTGTGGCCGCCCTCGCCGTCCTGGGCTACCACGCCGTCTCGGGGAACGTTAAGCCCGCCGCATAGGACAATATCGTCCTACAGCAATGGACAAACCCTTTCTGCCCCCTTTATTCATCTATTTCCAGGGGAAGAATCGCGGTGTCATTGTAGCCCCTTCCTTCCTCTACGTATTGGCTTATTAATGGTTCTGAGCCATTAAAGGTCTCTTTGGGGATTTCAATACCAACAGATTCCGCCAATAAACACCCATATATCGTCCGATAATCTTCGATAGTATACCAAAGTGAAATTCCATCAAAGGCTTGGGGTCCGCCAAGCCAGAACTGCCACCGCGTCATAGAAACTCCTCTTCTATCATAGTGGCTAACAAAACTCCTTCCCGTACCGCCTGCCATAGATAGGCTTCCCTCATCTCCCTATCATCCTCAATTTCAACGCGAGTTATCCACCATCGAAAGTTTTCTATCTGAGTTTTCAAGTTCGCCGCCCGCTTTTCCGTTAAACTCATGCCCTCTCCAAGCACGGGGTTCAGCTTTTCCTCATCGTTCATTCTTCTACCTTGATATACAGAGTAGGCGTGCCACGCGCACGGAAATGAAAATAGACCAGGAGGGACCAATAGATAAACATTCCCACGAATATTCCTATCACGAAGCCAGACCAAAAGC
>CAZXLU010000028.1:0-13543 GCA_964641875.1 Candidatus Woesearchaeota archaeon
CCGGAATTTTTGGATTATAAAATGGGTCTGGGCTTTGACATCGTATGAATTTTAAATCAAAACTATGATTGTTTTAGGATAGAATCCATTTATTTCCCCTGAACTGGGAGGAAGGATGCGTTATCAAGACAACCAGGCCGCCAGTGCCGAGATTTTTCGGTTGGTCCTCAAAAAACTGACAGAATTGGGAATGTCATTTACCCCTGTCCATTATTCCGTCCTATACGAGTATGTTTCCGGCATCAACCCTCCCCTCAAGGAAGCGATCGACTTTTTGATCAATTCAGGAAAGGTCTCCTCCGACCAGGAGATGGAAAACATCTTCGTCAACCATTTGGTCCCCGAATTTCTGGGACAACTCCTGAGCAACCAGGAAGGGTATTCAAGGGATCTCCAAAACCTCCTCATGCGACTCTCGGAATCGACCTCCGCAACAATTCAGGATGTCTCGAGGTTTCAGGAAGGTCTGGAATCGACAAAGTCGACGCTTGAGGGATCAGGATCCCTGGATCCGACCCTGCTCCTCAAGATTGTGAAAAAAACATTGTCAGAAACGGACTCGATGAAACGCTCTACCAGCATTCTTGAAGACCGTCTCAAGGAAAGCCAGTCCGAGATCGACTGCCTTCGGAAGGAACTTCGATCGGCCAAGATCGCAGCATTGATCGACCCTCTGACGGAACTCTTAAACCGGAGAGGTCTAGATCAGGAGGCATCCAAGTGGATCGTCTCAAACGCTGATAAAAAGGAACCCTGTTCCTTCCTCATGCTCGACATCGATCACTTCAAGAAAATCAATGATACCCACGGACATCTTCTGGGAGACAAGGTCATCCAGACCGTGGCCAAGGCCATTCGCTACAGCGTCAGGGACGAAGACATCGTGGCTCGGGTCGGAGGCGAGGAATTTGCTGTCGTGCTGCCCAGAATCAACACCCATCAAGGGCATATGGTGGCGGAAAAAATCCGAACATATGTCGAGAAGATAGAAATCCTGAGTTCAAAAACACGCCAGAAAATTGGGACGATCACGGTGTCGATCGGGCTCGACACATTGACAAACGGAGGAAACTGGCATCAATCGCTTGATCGGGCCGACAAGGCCCTCTATCAATCCAAGACAGGCGGACGGAACCGCACATCGGTCTTCTATGACGGGAATTGACTAAAGACCGCATCAGCAGGCGCATTGAGGGGGCCGATCCCTGACCCTTGAAAGGACAATTTCTGAAAACCGGGGGACGAAACCTGAAGGGCAACCTGTGAACAAGTCCGACAAGAATCCTTGGAAGAACCCGAATTCTATTTCTGTCGAGGGGGTTCTCTCACTGATCGAACGCCTGTCGCAGGAGTCGAAGCCTGGAGGGTTTTCAAATGCCGCCCTGGCCGGGATGGCCAACCTTCTGAAGGCGGAATACGCGCTCTGGGCCCACCGGGACCGGGAAAAACGGATCCTCTGCTATCAGTGGGAATATAGCCCCCACCACAATTCCTTGCAGGACTCCCTTCTTGACCGCTCCTTTCCGGAGGAGAAAGGACTCCCGGGCCGGGTCATTCGCTCCGGTCGGAGCAAGATCTCCAGCGACGATGGGATTTTTTCGTCAGAGTTCTTTCGGACGGGGATCCGGAAAGTGCTTGGAATTCCTCTCCGGGCAGGAGGGGACATCGTTGCCGTTCTTTTGTTCGGCTTTTCCGATCCGTCCCGGACCATTTCCCCGGAGGAGCTCGTTCTCTTCGAAAGGCTGGGGCGGCAGGTGGGCCTGTTCCTTGAGCGGATCTGTCTGGAAAAGGAGAACCGGACCCTGACCCGCTTATATGAAGTCCTGTCCGCCATCAATGCGCTCATCCGTAAAAATCCCGAAGAGACGGAGCTTCTCTCCGAAACGATCCGCATCCTGATCAACCACGGCGGATTCACCGCGGCGGGTTTTTATTGTCTGGAGGCGGGAGAACTTCGGCTCGGAGTCCATCACATCACCGACCGGGAGGGGCTGACCCACCGCCATCCCTTGTCCTTTTCCATCGACCCCGCCTCTCCCGACGCCCAATCCGTGACCGTCCGCTGTTTTTTGACCGAAAAGCCTGTCTTCATTGGGGATCTTCTGGGGTACTATCGGGAAGCCAGCCAAAAGGCCCGCGTGGAAAACTACGTCAGTCTCTCCTTCCGGTCGGGCGGCGTCTGCCCGATTTTTCGGGGAGGCCTGTGCGTGGGCGTCTTCGCGATCGTCTCCAGCGAAACGGATTTCTTCACCCCCGACATCCAGGAGCTTCTCTGCGAAACAGCCCGAATCATTTCCATGGCTCTGGACAACTTCGACACGGAACGGGCCCGAAGAAGGTCCGAAGAGCGGCTTCGTACCCTGATCGAGACCCTTCCCGAGGTTATTTTCTTCAAGGACAGGGAAGGACGATGGGAGATCGTGAACGCCACCGGTCTTCGCTTGTTCCGGCTCGAGGGCCGGTCCGACTGGCTCGGAAAGACGGAAGAGGATCTCGCCCGGTCCAATCCAAAGTTCGCCGATCTCCACCGGGGGTGGTTCCTCTCCGATGAAGAGGCCTGGCTCCAAGGGAAGCCCCACAAAGGAATCGAGATCCTCCAGAACGACCAGGGGGATCCGGTGGTTCTGGAGGTGACAAAAATTCCCCTGTTCGAGCCGGACGGGACCCGAAATGGCTTGGTCGTTTCCGGTCAGGACATCACCCAGAAGCAGAAAGACGAAAAGATCCGGGAGAGATATCTCCGTCTTTTCGAGAATGCCTCCGAAGGAATCGTAATCATTGATGAGAAGCACACCATCATCGATGTGAACCCGTCCTTCACGCGGATCACGGGGTATTTGCGGAAAGAGATTCTTGGAAAGGAACTCTCCATCCTCAACAGCGGGAGGCAGGACCAGGATTTTTACGACGGGATGTGGACGAAGATCACCCGGAAGGGGCATTGGGAAGGAGAGCTCTGGAACCGGAAAAAGTCGGGGGAGGTCTACTGCGAGCGGCTCTCGATGAGCTTGCTCGAAAAGGACGGTCCGGTCACGAACTATCTCGGGATCTTTTCCAACATTACGGAGCGAAAGATCAACGAAGACCGGATTGAACATCTGGCCTCCCACGACGCTCTCACGGATCTGCCCAACCGCCGCGTGTTCAAGGAGCGAATCGAACAGACTCTCGTCCGGGCCGGAAGGACCCGGGAGAGGTTCGCGGTCGGAATTCTCGACCTCGACGGCTTTAAAGAGGTGAATGACCGTCTGGGCCATCAAAAGGGGGACGAGCTTTTGATCCAGGTTTCCAACCGCCTGAGACGGCTTCTGAGAAAAACCGATATCTTGTCCCGTCTGGGCGGGGACGAGTTCGGGCTTCTTCTGACGAACCTGGACAAGGGAGCGGATCCCCAGGAGTTTTTCACGAAAATCGTGGAATCGCTTCTCGATCCCTTCGATGTGAAAAATGCGGACGGAGCCACGGTCCGCATTTCCGGGAGTCTGGGACTCACGATCTGCCCTCCGGATCAGGGAGATGCCACCACCCTGATCGCTCATGCCGACCTGGCCCTTTACCGCGTGAAAGATCGCGGCCGCAACGGCTGGGCTCTTTTCCAGCAGGAAATGGAAGAACAACTCATCGAGTCGCATCGCATTCGAACCGAACTCGAACGGGCCCTGCCGAACGGGGAATTTTTTCTTCATTATCAACCTCAGGTCAACATGACGACCGGCCAAGTGGTCGGAGTCGAGTCTCTGGTTCGATGGAACCATCCGGATCGGGGCTTTCTGTTGCCGGAGGCTTTCATCGTCGTGGCGGAAAAAAGCGACCTGATCGCTTCGCTTGGCCGATTCGTGCTGGAAGAGTCCCTTGCCCAACAGAACCGGTGGAAGCAGAGGGGACTCGACCTTCGGGTCAGTGTCAACATCGGGGCGCGGTATTTCCTGTCCCGATCCTTCCAGGACGACCTCAGATTCGTGATCGCCCGCCATGGGGGATCCTGTCCCATGACCCTTGAAGTCACGGAAACCGAGGCTTTGAGGGGTCTGTCTCAGCTCCAGAAGGCCATCGAAAAATGCTTCGACCTCGGGATTCGTGTCATCCTCGACGATTTCGGAACGGGGCAGGCCTCCCTGATTTCTCTCCAGAATCTCTCGGTGGGGGGAATCAAGATCGATCAGGGATTTGTGGGAAAAATTAGGGAATGCCCGAAGGTCCGGGCTATTGTGTCGAGCCTCGTCTCCGTCTGCCAGATGATGCAGATCGAGGTGATAGCGGAAGGGGTCCAAGATGAAGAAGACGGTCGGACCCTGATCGGGATGGGGTGCGAATGGGCTCAGGGATACGCCATTGCCCGGCCGATGTTGGGGGAGGCGATTCCGGATTGGATTGCATCATGGACGCCTTTCGGGTCCTGGACACGGAAAAATGACTTTGGCAGTCCTGATAAGGGAGAGCAATCCTGAAGGTTAGGGCTTTTAAATTGTGCTTAACTCCACAACGACACAAATCTAAATACCGTTAAACAAATGGGGTAGACAAGCCCCTTTATTTCCTGGAACGTTCTTTTTGTTGACTCGAAATTTCCCCAAAAAAGAGGAGCGGCTCGACGCTCTGGGCCATGTCCTCCTCTTGGCCGCTCTCGTCTACATGGACCTCCAGTACAAGATGAGACAGGCCAGGGAACCCTTCGACCGTCCTCCCCGGGGTCTGATGACGCATCCTACGAGCCGGGAGGCTCTCCAGCACCTCTCCCATGCCATGATCGTCCGCATTGAAGACGGTCCCCGTCGGATCCAGATCCCGTCCGACTGCAAAAACGGCTTCCAGCAGATCCTCCGATGGACCGGCGTCGATCCATCCGTCTATGTCGTGCCCCACGTTCGGTCTGCCAGACGAGAGATCAAACCCGAGGAGGATCGCTTGCTCCCCGGCCGGAACGAAAGAACGTCCGATCCCAGGCGCCCCCCGCCCCCAAGGGCCGGGGGAACCCCTCAAACCAAAGGGGGAAAAAGCGATCCCCTGACCTGACTCCAGACACCCGACCCGTCCGTCTCTCGACCTCCCTGTGAGAGAGACATCCTGGGTCGAAGGCGCTTCTCCCGGGCCAGTTGAGCGTGCCGAACCCCGTCGAAAAACGGAAGAACGGCACGAAGGCGAGAGGTGTGTCTTCAGATCCGCTTCGAAAAATCCTTCCCCCAAAAAATCCCAGGCTCAATATTTCGAGTTGCGGAATGTGCGTTGAATCGCTGATCAGTACTGTTTTCAGGGATCTTCTATGCCCTCAGGACCGATCGACCCCGGAGTGTTAGAAAACTCATCAGAAGAATCCCAGTGCCAAACAAGGCAATCGAAGAGGGTTCAGGGGTCGCGGCTATTCCTCCTGCCGCACCCGTGACACTCCAACCGGTAGGAAGAATGAATCCGACGATTGGGTCAAAAACGGCAGAGGTTCCAAAGGAAGGAGCGGTTGTCGTCAAACTGTAACTCAACAAGACCGAATCGTTATTGGTAATATTGGAAAGTGGAAGATCCACCGAAAAATTTGGTTGGGACGTACCGAATTTGGTATTCGCGTTGCATCCTCCGATTGAAAGTCCCAGACAAACTGCTCCGGTCCCGGAAGAACGAGATAATCCAAATGATCTCGAAGTCGAAGAAAAATTTCCTGTCATTTCAAAGGTCGGATCAATGGAAGAACCAGTGGGGCCGTGAAAGGTCACTGTGTTCCAACCTTCGACATATGTCTTATCAAGAGAATAAAGCAACTCACTATTACCGTTAGTGGTACCCGCAGAAATTTGTCCAGTCAGGATGTTGACGCTTCCGGTCCATCCCGGTGCCAGCGAACTCGGTATGCTCCCCGAGGTCTCATTGGGTCCGTAAGAATTATATAAAGGAATGGTACCTCCAGCCGATGCACTTAGGTCTACTCCGTAAAGGGGGGAAGTTGTTGTCGCGAAAGCAGGCTGAGCCGCCACAATCCATCCAATTCCCAAGAAAAAAGCCAAAAACCCCATTTTGATCTTAAACCTTTTCAGCCTCGTCCGCAGAATCTGTGGGTAAAAAAGTAAGGCATTGCCCTTTTCATTTGGTATGATTGTTTTTGCAAGAACGATCAACCATTTGGAGGAAGAGCAATGCTTGTGAAGACTGTACTGAATCGGCTCGTCCGTTTCAAGTCCTTTGTCCTTGGAAATGTCTTTTTCGGGAAGCGTGAAGGAGAGGATGTTGTGATTGTCGAGATCACTCCCAGAAAAGGAGGAAGGCCGGTCTGTCGGGAATGCGGCAGGAAAGGCCCCGGGTATGACCTCCAGACGGCCCGGACCTTCCAGTATCTGCCCCTGTTCGACTTCAAGGTCTTCTTCCTCTATGCGCCTCGCCGTGTGAACTGTCCTCTCCACGGGATCCATGTCGAAGCTCTCCCCTGGGGATCGGGAAAAGAACAGCTGACCAACGACTACAAGCTCTTTCTGGGACGCTGGGCCCGGAGACTGTCCTGGAGCGAAACGGCCCGGGTGTTCCGGACAAGTTGGGACAGTGTGTATCGGGCCGTCTCCTACATGGTGGACTACGGCCTGAAGCACCGCTCTCTGGAGGGCATCACCCAGATCGGAATCGACGAGATTGCCGTCTTCAAGGGCCACAAATACCTCACGCTGGTCTACCAGCTGAATGCAGGGGTTCGGCGCCTTCTCTGGTGCGGGACCGACCGGAAAACCGACACCCTTCTGACGTTCTTCAAGGAGTTCAGCCAAGAACGGTGCGCCCGCCTCGAATACATCTGTACCGACATGTGGGCGCCTTTCCTTGACGCGATCCGGCAGTGCGCTCCAGAGGCCCTGAACATCCTCGACCGCTTTCACATCATGAAGAAGTTCGGCGAAGCGATCGACCAGATCCGGCGGGAAGAGCACAAAGCCTTCAAGGCCCTTGGACAGAGCGTTCTTGAGAAAGCCCGGTGGGCCCTTCTGAAACGGCCAGAAAACCTGACCGAGACTCAGACCGCCCGTCTTGCGGATCTCCTGAAGCTCAACATCCAGTCGGTCAAGGCCTATCTCCTGAGGGAAGACTTCCAGAGGTTCTGGGAATTCGAGCACGCCTCGGTCGCGGGACGGTTCCTGGACAGCTGGTGCAAACGCACCATGCGCACAAAACTTGAGCCCATGAAAAAAGTGGCCAGGATGCTCCAAAACCACAAGCCCCTGATCATGAACTGGTTTGCGGCCAAAGGCACCCTTTCCAGCGGAGCCGTAGAGGGCCTGAATCTCAAGGCGAAACTGACTATGAGAAAAGCGTTCGGTTTTCGCTCCACGGATTCCTTGAAAATCGCTCTTTACCATACACTTGGCAACTTACCGGATCCGCCAGGCACCCACGGATTTAGCTGAAGAGCCCCTTTTCATTTCCGAACCTCCCCGAATAATGGTTGTAGAAAGAAGCCAGCCACCCCGCCATTTGGACAAACTATTTCACAGCCTTCTTTATAACACCTCCTCTCTCAAATGGACCGTTCTTTGAAGATAATGGGCCATCAGGAGTTATCTTCCCAGGACTCCATCGTCCGAGAGAAACAAAATCAATGGATGCGATGCTGGGAAAGAAAAATCGTAAGCATTCGTCGAACCCGTTAACTCTTCGGAGAAAACGACGAGAACTCGCCCTGAGATGATGCCGGTCCAAGGGTTTAACGAATGCGTACGAAAAATCCTCCATATAACTATCAGATTAGCGTTCTCTTCTGCCGACCACAATCCCTCCATTCGGGGGGGGGTCAGTGTTGTGAGGAGGATTCACCAATCGGGCTATGTGCCATGATGCCCCCGATCGCCGACTGCAGACCCTCTGCCGACACCGGTTTTTCCAACAGGTCCAATCCGGACTTCCGGACAACGGTCAAGGCTTGGGGGGAGGTTTCTCCGGTGATCATCAGAACCGGAAATGGTCCAAAGGATTCATGCAGACGGTGGAGCATCCCAAGCCCATTTTCCTCTTCTCCCAATCGCAGGTCGGCAATCAGCAGACCGGGAGGGCCAAGGATTTTCAGCAAGTCTTCGGTCTCTTGAGGGGAGGATGCGGTCTTGATTTCCGCTCCCCACAACGTCAGCAAGGACCCCATGCTGTGTTGCACGTTCGATTCATCATCCACAAGAAAGACCCGGACTCCGTCAAGAAATTCCTTCTGAACGACCTCTCCCGAATCGGGGGGGAGAGGTCCGGAGGAGAGGACCGGACCCGGAAAGGTTACCTGAAAGCAGGAGCCTCACCCAAAACCGATTTGACGGAGATCCGGACCTCCATCAGTCCTGCCAGGGGGCTTACGAGGGAGAGTCCAGATCCCACCCCCTTGCTGCGATCGCGGTTGGGATTGTCGGCCTGATAAAACTCTTCGAAAATGTGTTCCTGGTCGATCCCGGCGATGCCCTTTCCCGTATCCGTTACTGAAAGGATGGCCCCACCTTCCTCAGACAGAAGCGTCGTCACATGGATTTTGCCCAGTTCGGTAAACTTGACCGCGTTGTCGATCAGGTTGCGGGCAATTCGCGCGACCGCCTGACTGTCACCGGCAATCCGGATCGGTCTCAGTGTGTGTCGCAACTCCAGTCCCTTTGCAGCGGCTGCCGAGACAAATTCCTCACAGACGTCGGCGATGGTTTTGTCCAAGGAAAAGAGTTCCTTTTGGACCTGGTATCCACCGGAGGAAAGCTTCGACAGGTCGAGAAGGTCGGTCAGCATTCCTCCCAGGTCTCGGACAATATGGTCGATATTTTTCCCGATTTCCCGAAGAGCCTGCTGCGAGGGATCGGAAGCCAGAACGGCACTATAGAGGGAGAGGGCATGGAGAGGCTGCCGCAGGTCGTGACTCGCCATTGCAAGAACCCGATCACGTTCCTGGCGGATCTTGACCGAGCGATATAATAGACGCTCACTCTCGACAGCCACCCCGATCAGGAAAAACCAGTACAGGAGCGTGAGGGCGGCGACAGACAACCCCTTGTCCGGGTGAAGGACCACCCAGGGGGCCGAAGCCCCCAGCAATACCAGGAAAGAGTAGACGCCCAGCATATATTTGGAGGAGACGGCAACGGAAACGCCGGCCGCGGCGATAGCGTACAAAATGATTTCGATCAGGACCTGGGAGAACAAGGGAAGGTGAAGAAGAAACAGGATTGCGGAAAGTCCCACCATGGCTCCGGCCAGCGCGTCGAGGGCCATGAATACGGCATGGAGACGCTTCGGCGCAAGGGTGTCTACGCCTGGCAAGATCCACCAGGCAAAGACGGCACGAAGGCATTCCATGCTCACCGTGAGAAAACCCCAGAACAGGAAAATCTTCAGAGGCACTGATGGCAGGACGATTCCTCCGACGCATCCCACGAAAAGCAGTTGGATGACCGGCATGTGCAGGAGAACGCGCGCGTGAAGGGTGACGATCTCCCGGGTGATTTCCTGTGGAAGAACCGCGGGACTGCTCCGCTCCATCGACGAGGGATCGGAGAGCAACCAGACCGACAGCCTCCGGAAAGGGCCCCTTTTCTGAGACTCGGAGCCGTTTCTCACGTCAACGGGGACGAAGGTACAAACGGCTGGCTTTGTTGACCGCCTCGACACGATTGCTGACTTCAAGAACCCGGAAAAGGTCCGAGATATGGTCCTTGACCGTATATTCGGACAAAGAGAGTTCCCTGGCGATCAGTTTAGTGGGAAGCCCGCGGCTCATGGCGTACAACACCTCTCGCTGGCGGGGGGTCAAAATTGGAGAATCTGAGGGGGGATTCGGATCAAGGTCTTCCATGCCTGGCGGAAGGAAGACCTCTCCGTCCATCACCCGCTTCAGAGCCTGAAGGAACTTTTCTGAAGTCACGGTTTTGGGAATGTAGCTCTTGGCTCCGGCTTCCAGGCAGGCACGCACGGTCGGCTGGTCATCCGATCCCGAGACGATAATGACGGAAACCTTCGGAGCGATGGCCCTGATCCGGCTAATCCCGGGAAATCCCCGCTCCTTCCTGAGATCCAGATCGAGCAGACACAGGGATACCGGATGCTGTTGCGCCAGTGATATCGCCGTGTCGAGGGTATCCGCCTCGTGCAGGCGCGCATCGAGCGTGAGGGTTGAAAGCAACAATCGCAAGCCGTCACGGAAGAGCGTGTGATCATTCACGAGAAGGATGTCCATGGGATCCTCGGATCGATGTCGCCCGTTCAGACCGGGCAGGTTATAGCAAGGGAGCAGGACAATTGTTATGCCTCACCGGGAATCCCCGGGTTCCGTCCTCTCCTCCCCCCTCTGCGTATTCGGAACCGCTGGTCCTCGTCCCAGAGAATAACGGGTCCCGAAGGATTGTCTCCTGCAAAACTCTCTCCCGGGAAGGAGATTTTTGTCCGCACCCGGTTCTCCTCACTTCTTTCCTTTAGGCAACGATCAAGTAGCCCTAACCGAATCTAACTATACGGAATACGGTTATGATTAAAGCAATATTTATGCCATATTAATATAATTTATCCGGATTCTGGAAGGATCAGGATATCTTGAAGAAGGAATGTATTCTGATAGCGATTCAGACAATGTCCGACCCCCAAATCTGTCACATGCCTTTACATGACTGTCATAGTGTTTTACAGATAATATAGACTGCAGATTCTGGTGGATCCCGAACACCCATTCTGATTGAAGCTGAACACCGATTCTGGGCGTTCACCTTCACCGGAATATGCAATCATTGCAGGAGAATGCGGAATCGGCTGTTTCGAGTTCGACGAACGCGCTGACGGACCGCCCCAAAGTATCGAGAAGGCTACCGGTGATTGAGGAAAAAATGCCCGACATGCTAATTCACTTGGGTAAACCCCCACCTCCGGTCTGATCTTTACCCGTATCTCCGTCTTGTGAGCACGGAAGATGTGGGACGATTTTGGAGGTCGGTAAAAATTGTCCACATGGCGGCCAGGTCGTCGAGCCGCTGGATTCCCTTCCAGAGAGTTTCGGTCCCGGGTTCCCCGTCGCCTTTTCTCCCCAAAAACCCGCCCATCGGTCGTATCCTGCACGCACAGCACCACCGGATGGGCGGCCAGGCGTTCTTCGGTCTTTTTGGTGTGGGCGCTCAGAAGCGTCTTCATCGTCACCTTCTCCTGGTCGAAAAAACGGTAGGCCGCCTTGGTTTTGGCCCGGCTCCCGCAGGCCTGGGGCAACTGCGCCGCCGGACGGGCAAAAAAATCCCGGGCCAAGGTCAGAAGCCGGGCGACCAGCCGCTGGTCCGGAAGAGGGACGCCCCGGAACTCCTCTTCCGCCCAGTCGGCCGGAGGCGGAAGGACGGGGCAGGGCTTCTCGAAGACCGGCTCTCCGCCGCGCAAGAGACTCCGGGCCTCCGTCGACAGAGGATACACCAGAACCTTCTTGACGGGAGCCCCCTTTCCCTGCCGTCCCAGACCGGCCGTCCGGCCGATCTCCGTCCACCCTGCCGCCCGGTAGCAGGTGCCGGAGAACCGGGCCTCCTCCACGAAGGTCTCGAGAAGAAGCGGCCGCTCCCCGGTGGTCGCCTCCCAGTCCCGGGGCAGCCGCTTCACGAGCTGGCCCAGAACGTGCGAGGCCAGATGCGGAACCCGGACGTGCGGAAGAATCAGGAACCGGCTGTTGGCCACGACCCGGGACAGATTCCGCACCCGGAGTTCGGGACTCCATCCGATCCAGCCGTCCCGGACGGCCACCTTCCAGGCGGCGCTCGAAAAGGAGGCCGCTCCCACCGCCCCTCTCGCGGAGCTCCGGATCAGATACCGGACCTGGGCTCCGCACAGCCTTCCCTTGCCCAGGTAATGGTGTCGGGCCATAAGATCGAACCAGAGCCGGGAGAGGGCCTTGTCTCCCGGTCCCACCCGCTGAAGTTCGATCGTCCCCCAGGTCGCACAGGGATCCCTCCACCGGCTCCGGCGGTTCTTCGCACACCTTTTCCGGAGCCTTCCGCGTAAAGTCGACGATCCGGCCCTCCGGAAGGGCGATCTCCCCCTTGTCGTGCAGGGTTCGGAGGGCGATGCGGCAACTCATCTCCTTGAGGGTTCCTGCCGCATTCCTCCAGCCCAAAAACCGGCAGACCTCCTGCGACAGCCGCGTCCGGGAAAGTCCCGTCCCGATCAGCTCCCTGATTTTGCCGATCGTCTTTTCCCCAAACTCCATTCCACAGATCTTCATGCCGGAGAGAGCACAGAAAATTTCTCTCCGTGTTCACTCCTTTTTTATGGGGCAAGATCAGTTCTAAAGATGGGGATGGATTCGCCCGATATCGGGACGGCAGGAGATAGCCCACAGAATGGGTTTGTCCGGAACACCTCAAACCGGTTCTTCGCATTCCGGTTCTGGCTTCGATTTCCTCTTCATCCTCTCCGCAAGGTCCTCGGCTCTCAGATGCGTGTAGCGTTTCAGCATCTTGAGCGTCTCGTGTCCCGTGATCGAGGCAACCTCCATGGGATGGAAACCCATTTCGAACAACAGGCTTGTCGCCTCGTGCCGGAGATCGTGAAATGTCAGATCGACCAGGTACGCGGGATCGGGCTTCTCCTTCTTCTCCCGGCATTCCTTCTCGTAGGTCGCCCTGGCGGACTTTACGGCTCGCCGCCAGGCGGTCGAGACCGAATGGGGGGCGATCCCCCAGACCTTTCCGTCGATCCGATGGGGGAGGTCCGACAGGATTCCGATCGCCTCGGGAGAGAGGGGAACGATCCGTTTCTTGCCATTTTTCGTGTCGGGAAGGGTCACGGTCTTCTTCTTGAGATCCACCCGGTTCCATTCCAGTCCCGATATTTCTTCCTGCCGCATGGCCGATTCGATCGCGATCCGGGCGATGGACGAGAGGAAGGACGACGCCGACGCGCGCAGAATGCGGTCGAGTTCTCCCGAATACAACCTCCGGTCGCGTTCCCTTCCCCGTCCCGAGGGAAGATTGATCAACTGGACGGGATTTGACAGTCCGGTGATGCTCCATTCCTTGATGGCGATCTTGAAGACGTGGGACAGGATCGTCAATTCGCGCCGGACCGTCGCCGGAGAGACCTCCTTCATCCTGCCGTCCCGATATCGGGCGATATCCTTCCCCTGGACGGCGATCAGCGACATTTTTCCGAGAATAGACCGTTTCAGAATCCGCAGACGGCTCGTCTCCTGTTTTATCCCCTTCTTTTTCTGGGTGATTTCCCGTTCGTACCGGTCGAGGGCCTCGGTCACAGTCGTGCTCTCGGCCTCTCTGGTGGGAACAAACTTCCTGTGCCCCATCTCGGATTCGATGGTAGCGGCCCATAGCTCCGACTCGGATCTCGTGTCGAATGTTCTCGACACTCGAGGAAATCCTGTTCGCATGATGGAAGCTTGCCATGCGCCTGACCGTTTGCGAAACGTTGCCATTTTCCCCCCTTTTTAGTGGATCACGCCAAAATCACGCCAAACGAATCATGAAATCACGCCGAACATCGAAAAAGCATAATGTATAATGAATAAAAAATAAATAATTACGAATATCGGTCGCCTTGCCAAGGCGAGGGTCGCGGGTTCGAATCCCGTTTCCCGCTCCAGTAT
>CAZXLU010000029.1:0-12574 GCA_964641875.1 Candidatus Woesearchaeota archaeon
GTAAAAGAGAAGCATTCTGATACCAGAGATGTATCTGCCTGGATACCATACTGGTGGGGACAAATGTATTTTGTAAAAAGAGAAGGAGACAGAAATTCATGGTAATATATGAACAAGGTGCTGTAAGTAATCCAAAATTTATTGGTCAGTCAATTAAAACATATTATGAAAAGAAAAGAATAGTATATATCATAGAGCCAAGTATTGATGGATATTACGGATTTCGGAAAGAATTAACCTTTAATAGCGATGAAGAGGCTCTTGAATACTCTAAACAATATTCTAAAGAGGTTGGCTGTGAAATGGTGGTAACCAAAGATATAATAACTGGTAAGGTAATAGGTTATGTAAGAGGTTGGAAAGAGGATTAAAAATGTATATATCAGATAATGAAGTTAGGACTAATTTAAGATATTTCTTTGATAACCATATTCCTCCCATTGATTCTTGTGTACCCATATTGCGCGGAGGACATGAAATCTTAAAACGAATTCCCGATGAAGTTAAAATGAATTGGAATTTATATCCCATTACAGTTAAATCTTATTCAGATGAACATAAAAAGACTTACGGAAGTATGAAGATTGATATACCTTCTATAACTTTAGATTTTCTATTAAATGATAAGGATACTTCTGAAACAATTTTAGTTGTGGATGATGTTTATCATACCGGGAATACACTGGAGATGGTTAAACAGTTGGTAGAAAGATTTCATCCAAACACAACTTATTATTTAGCCTATGTAAATAAGAGTGGACTGAAAAATTTTGGAAATCCACATTTTCCGAAGAATGTAAATTTTGTAAAAGAAGTTGATCCAACAGATTGGGTGGAATTTGAATGGGAAAGAAATAGATAGGAAACTGCAACCAAATTAATAAATAGTCGAACTAATATATGTTATTATTCTAATGATTAATATTGTTTATTCTAAAACTAAAACATATAATGGAATACGGGCTTACTCTGAAAATTTATTCTCAGATATGAGTAAAGTAAAAACGACTAAATTTATACCATTACCGAAAATTGAAATTTCATTATTTAATAAAAAAATTGGCGGATGGACAACACAACAATTACTTTCCTGGCAAGTAAATGCTTTTGGAATTGTACACAGTACATCCCATTGGGATTTAGTTAGAAATACAAATATTGTTACCATTCATGATCTTTATCCAATAATATATCCTGAAATTTATAAAATTACAAATCGTATAGAAAAATTTTATAAGAAAACGTTAATGAAGGTTCAAAATCGAGCAAAGGCTATTATAGTGCAGAGTCCGCATATTAAAGATCAAGTAGATAAATTTATAAAAGATATTCCTGTCTATTCTATACCAACGAAAATATTTACGGAAGATACAAATTTTAATCCTTATCCCAATGATGGAAAATTGCATTTAATTACTATGGGTGAAATTCACGGCGATTTAGCTAATAGAAAAAGAATATTTGAATTGTATGATTGGGTAGCAAATAATCCAGAAGTTGATCTTTATCATATTGGAAGAATAACAGATCCAAAATATTTTAATTATGCATCAAATATACATAGAGTTGGTTCTGTTACTCAAGAACAAAAATTTGGTTATTTAAAATATGCAGATAAATTTGTTTTTAAAACATTAGGAGAGGGTCAGGGATTACCAACAATGGAAGCTATGAAGTTAGGAACACAGGTGGTAGTTAATGATCTTCCGGAACATCGTTTCTTCTTGGGAGATAAACCTTATTACTATGAAACGAAAGATGAATTTCTAGAAGCAATATACAAACCAAAAAAGCAGGGATTGAGTGAGCAGATAGGACAATACGATAACTGGATAGAAAAATATTTTAAAGTATATGAGGAAGTAATAAAATGAATATTCATATTGGAAATCAGTTAGGATATTATTTTGATTATCTGCAGGGATTACCTGATAGGATAATTTACAAGGTTAAAAATAATGTTATATTGCCAACGAATTCAGAAATGTTTGAAAAAGTTTATGAATTATACCCAGAATTTTTACCATCCAAAGATAAATTGTTAGTGGATGTAGGTGCACAGTATGCGGATTATTCAATACTGGCAAATAAAAAATATGGCGCAAGAGTTGTAGCATTTGAACCATTATCCGAAAATTACAATAAGGCTATGGAATTAATAACTAAAAATAAAGCAGATATTAATTTATACCAAACAGCTTTATCGGATGATACTTATATAGAGACTATACATTACAATGGAGATATGCTATTTGTAGATAAAAATGGAATAAAAAGTCAACAGATAAAATTTATAACATTAGACTCTTTATATCTAGAACCAGACATTCTGAAAATAGATGTTGAAGGTTATGAAATGCATGTGTTGAGAGGAGCAATTGATACTATTAGGGAATATCATCCCAGAATTATAATTGAGACTCATTCTGCTCAACTAGAGGGACAGGTAAGGAATTTTCTAAAAAGAAATCATTATTCTGAGCCAAAGGAAGGAAGGAGATCTAATGGAAATAATTGGATGAATACGGTTGTAAATTTATTTTTTATGCCGGAGAAGTAAATATATGATTGGAGTAGTATTATCACATTATCCCCAATACGAAGAAGAAGCAGTTGACTCAATAAGCCAGCTAGATAGAGTTATGGTAGTAAGGGATTTTCATTCTACCGTTAATTATGCCGAGAATGTAGAAACCTATGAATTATCTGATAACAGTTTATTGAGCAAATTTAATTTTGTTTTTGAAAACACCAAAATAGGAGATTGGTTATTATTTTTAGATGGTGATGATAAAATTTTAGAATTGCCAAAATTGCAAATTAATGAAAATACGGCAATGATTAAATCCGGAAAAACCATGACCAGTTATAATATTTTATCTTCTAAATTAGCTCCTACTATTTTACAAAAACATTTAGATTGGCATATTACTGGAACATTAATAAAGAATAAGGGAATCAGTTTATATGGTGAGTATTCTTTGGATAAACAATTAATGTTTAACGTACTTAATTGGCAAAATGAAATAGAATGGAAGCCATATAAAATTTACAAGAGAATTCATTCTCAATCTAGAACCTCTACACAGAAATTAGAGATTTATAAGCATACACGTGAAATATTTCAGAAAGCGTACAATAATTCAAATAACGATGCCGCGCAAAAATATGCCAAATATAATATCCTCAATAATTCTATTCTTTCCGGAGAGAAGGATAAATCTGAATTATTAAAAACATTTTTTGATGGTTATAGAATGCCAGTATATAATTACCTACTAAATTTTGCCAAACCAAGTTATAAATAGTTAACTCAAATTATCGGTAGGTATAAGATGGAAAAAAATGTTACAAATAAAAGAAGTTTTCTGGATGATTCCCATGAGACTGTTAAAATAACTCAAATTATAGATACCAGGGCAGAAACAACTCCAGAAAAGGAAGTTAGATTGCATCAGGAAGAATCATTAAAGAATAAATACATTCTGAATACCTATGGTCCAAAAATTTACAATTCGGTATGGTACGGTGTAGAAAGACGGCAACGTGCTGGCGGTGTTACCCATAATATGAAAGCCAATGTAAATGAGTGGGATACAGAATCGGTGGACGAATTAACCATACTAAAGCTATTGGATTTATACACAAACAAAGGAGATGTGGTTCTTGATCCATTCGCTGGTTATCTAAATAGCTCGAAAGTTATATACAGCAATGGTAGAAAGCTAATTGCCAACGATATAAACTCTGCTTTTATCCAACGGTCAAAGGAAGACTATGACAAATATATCGGGCTAAATGATCATACTGAAGAAGCGACCTTTTTAACCGGTGATGCAGATAAGAGTTTAGAACAACTTCATACAGAATCAGTTGATATGGTACTTACAGTTTTGCCGACAAAGGAAAGACATTTACTTGGAAATTATCCTTACAATTTTGAGAAAATAATGAATCAGATTCAAAGGCTTCTGAAAAATGATAAAATGGCAGTATTTATTTTGAGGGATGAATCAAGAGGTTTTAAGGAAACAATTACCTTTATGGATATTGTATTGCCACAAATAAAGGCAAAATTAAATTTGCAGTTTATTAATATACTCGCATTGGATGATAAGGATGATCCAAAGATGGGCGTAGATAATGGCTCAATTTCTCTTCAATGGCACAAAATGTTTTATAAGAATCATTATTACATAATAGGAGCTGAAAAAATATGAGTCAAAAAGAAATGGATTATAGTATGAGCATACAATGTAATGTAGGAAGATGTGAATTATGTCCGGTTTCTACAGGTGTAGTAGATTTGGAAGATTCGCAAGGAAATGTGTATTGCTCACATTCTTGTCATGAGAGGTTAGAGGCTTGATATTCTTTTACGGTCTTGAAAGGTTATCCCAAATACAATTTGTACCGAGATTTCTAATAAGTTATTTAGAATTTAAGGATATGAGAGAGGCTATACCATCTGAAGGAAAAGAATGGCAATTAGATAGTGGTGGTTATACAGTCGGAGTTAAAAATAAATTAGAAACACCATTTGCTCACGATTATCCTTTTAATATTGAAACTTATGCAGATTTTATTAACCGACAAAAACCAACAGTAGCTTGGACAATGGATGCATCTGTTAAATACAATTTTCCAAAAGATATTGTAAGACAGAAACAAAGAATTACTAATGAAAATACTGCCAAATTAATAGATTATACGGGAGGAAGAATAGGAAATATTTTGCAGGGTTGGAGTTTGGATGATTATCATTATTATATTGATATGATGAAAGAAATGGGCACATTAACTGATTGGATAGGGATGAGTGTGACCCAGGCAAAATCTAACAAATACTTTGCAAGGGATATGGTAGTAGATATAGCTAAAGAATTGCCAGGTGGTACAAAATTGCACGCATTGGCTTTTAAATTTGCATTGTTAAAACCATTTCCAATATTAACAAAAACATTACATTCTTCTGATTCAGCTAACTGGATTAACCTTACAAACTATAAAATACCATCTGCTATACAAACCGGGGCATTAGTTGATTTTGTAAATAAAATGGAAGGATTTTTAAGCTCGGTTGAAAATAAAGAAGATATTTACAGTTACTGGTAATTAAGCATTAAATAGTTTTTAACTATCTATGATTTATGGCAATGGAATCATTGAACGAATTCCTTAAAAAAATAGATTTCGAGCAGGATACAATTTTCCATACGGAAGATGGTATTTTGAATACGAGTATGTGGGATAAGAATGGTCAGTACGTGGTTAATGGTGTTTTTAAATCACCTTTCCCAATAGAGAAGTTTACAATACTTCCAAAAACATTAGCAGATGCAATGAGTTTTGCTACCGATATTAGTGTAGTAGATGGAAAGTTATTGAAAATACAATCCATAGAAGTTAATGGAACACTTAACTTACATGAGGCAGTTGGAAGAGAGGGAGCACCAAAGATTGAATTTACAGAAGAGAATTCTTTTGTAATAAAAGCAGATATGATCTCAAGAATATTGAAAGCACAAAAAATGCTCGGCTCAAAACTTCTAACTGTTAAGATTGAGAATGGTTCATCAGTCTTAAGAGTTAAAGGGGATACAGAGGAATCTGGTTTAGATTTTAAAATTAATGCACCAATGGCTGCCACCATGGAAATAAATTTGGGAGAAGCAGTATTTGGAGTATTTGAAAAATCTTCCGGGTTTGATTTGCAGGTATCAGTAGTTAATGGAAAACCAGTTAGATTTGGATTGGGCTCTCCAGCTTTCAGTGTATTCTACTATGTTATGAATCAGTGAAAACATGGCATGGATAGAAAAATTTAGACCTGCTACATTTGAAGAAGTAATTGGGCAGGAAGAAAATACTAAAGTCTTAAAAACCATGTGTGAAACAGTCCCTCTGGATGATTTTCCACATTTATTATTTTATGGTAAAGCTGGGGTTGGTAAAACAACCATGGCATATGTAATAGCCAGAAAATTGGGATTGTGGGCTCCGGAAAATGATGTCCGGGATATACTCGAATTTAATACTTCATTGGATAGGGGAATAAAAGTAGTAAGAGAAAAATTTATTGATCTGGCAAAAATAATTCCAATGAATAATTATAGAAAAATAATGTTTCTGGACGAATTTGATAACATGACAGAAGATGCCCAGGAAGCATTAAGAAGAGTAATGGAACAGTATAGTAAACGAACCATATTTATTATGAGTGTTAATAATATCGATGCTGTTATTGATCCCATTAAATCCAGATGTGTGCAGGTAGAATTTGGTCCTCTAAAACCAAATGAATTATTTCAAATTGCCGAAATAGTTATTTCCCGAGATCAAAGAATAGTAACTCCAGAGCAAATGCAACAAATTAAGGATTTGGCTGAATTACATGATTCTGCAAGAGATTACCTTGAATCATTACTATGGATATTGTGTGGAGGAAGATTTGAAACTGGATTTAAAATTGATGAATATATTCAAGCTGTTAAGACTGCAAGCAAATATTCAAAGGAATATACAACTTCATTTAAGGTTATAGTACAAGAAGTTGTAAAATATCTTCATAACAAGGGTGTGGAAGATAGAAGAAAATTAATAATCAGATTACTTGATCCCATAATGTTAAATCCTTACTATAAGCAAATAGATGGTATAGCAAAAGAATGGTTAAGATACCAACTACAGCAGCATTTGGAGTTATTGTAATGGAAGCAATTTATGGTAAATCTGGCTCTGGAAAAACTACTTTTTTTAAAAAGAATAATCCCAGATATGAAGAAAAAACTGCGGAAAGTGAACAGGAATTAAAAGGATTATTAAGTTATTCAAATTCTTCTGAATTTAGAAACGAATTAATACCTTTGTTAATTAATGTATGGTACGACTTTGATTATAGAACATTTAAGAAAGAAGGAGTAGATTTTACTAAATATCCTTTAGTTACCATAGAATGTCATAAAAAATGTATTGCCGCTTTACCAATTAAAGTTCATCATATCAATGGTGGAATGGAAACAGAAATATTTGAAATTCCACTGAATAGGGATTTATTTCCGTTAATAGGGTATAAAGTAATCTACTGGAATAACGAAGATAGAAAATATATGGATAATGGAATAGAATACCCTTATATCAAACTTCTGCTATAGTTTATCCAATGGTTATTTATAGTTCTTACTTATTAGTTATTTATGGTTAATAAAACCGACCTTGTTAACGAATTATCTGAACGGTTAGGTAAACCAAAGGTAGAATGTTATAACATCTACAATACCTTCTTGCAGATAGTAGACGAACATCTGAAAAAGGAAGAGCCAGTTAAACTTGATATTGGAACAATCCAGGTTATCAAGGGAACAAAAAAATTTTATGCTAGGGAAAAGGGAACATTCTTACAAAAGGGTCAACCTGCAAAGGGAAAGGTTGTAGAAGGACTCATGGTAAGGGTAAAGTTTAGAACATCCAGATATAAGAGATTTTTTGTAGATCCGAACTCCGTTAAGCCTATTGGTGGCAAAGTAAAGGAAGAATCCTCATCGGATGAGGAAGGACCAGCGGAGGAGAACTAAATGGAGATTCCTGAAAAGGATCTCTATACATATATTAGATTACGTAAAATATTAGAAAGAACACAAAATAACAAAGTTTACAAAGATACCTATACCAGAATACAAGAGTTATTAAAACCTTACGGTGAAAATGCGGACAAAGATTTTTTTAGAGAATATAGTAAGGCAGTAGAACAACCAGCCCATTTCAAATAGATTTGTAGATATATCTACAAACCTTAAATACTTTTCTCGGTATATAGTTATAGAGGAAAATGAAAACACAAAAGTTTTCAAACATTGAGTCGTTCCTTTCGCAACTCGATGTTGAAAGAAATGGAAGAGAGGACGTAGTAATGCCTGTGAGAAATTTGGGCATGACTGATGGACAACTGATAGTGGATGGCGATTCTCACAAACTATCCAAGATGGCAACAAAACAGATGGCTTGGAGACTAGGCATAGCCCCGGCATACTGGGAAAGAATGGTAAAGTATAGACAGTTTGATTTACTCGACACAAATGTCAACAGATGGCTTTCCTTGCACGACGCAGATGATTCCTATCTAGTTAGTAAGAAAGAGGGAGAGGTTCTTGCTTTTCTTTCGCCGAGATATAAAATCATAGATAACTATGAGACCCTATCTAACTACGCAGAAGCACATAAGGCAACATTCGGTGATCAATCAAAATTTAGGACCGCAGGATATTCAGCCGATAACGGTCAGGCTTACATACAGATGGTTTCACTTGAAGAGGACAGACAGATAGCAGCAAATGATCCTTATTCGACTGGCTCAGTCTTTAAGTTTTCAGATGTCGGTGGAGGAATAAGCATTGCTCCGTTTCTTTATAGACAAATTTGCTCAAACGGTATGATGGGCTTTGGAGAAGGAAAAGCTGATAAGATCAGGCTTAATGGAAGGGCTAAAGAAGACCGTGATTACAGGAATGATCCAATCTATCGTGAAGAAAGACCCGCAGTGATCGGACTTACAAAAGCATTGGGGAGAAGAGAGATTGTAAAGCCTGAAGTACAAAAAAGAATACAAAACCTTATCACAATGAAAGGCAGAAAGATAGATGATCTTGAGGCAACAATTTACGCTCTGAAATCACAACTTGGGCTTGGAGATGATGAATTTACGACATTTGCAGAAAATGCAATAGCCGATAAGATTGATAATTACTACGATTTGGT
The DNA here is from genome assembly GCA_964641875.1 of Candidatus Woesearchaeota archaeon. Classification (GTDB taxonomy): domain Archaea; phylum Nanobdellota; class Nanobdellia; order Parvarchaeales; family Parvarchaeaceae; genus Parvarchaeum. The sequence continues at coordinate 8,755 of CAZXLU010000029.1, forward strand.
CCAGGCTATAACAAAGCAGGCACAGGATGTATCAGTCGATCAGCAGGTAAGGCTTGAGCAGGTAGGCGGTTGGCTTACCGATAACCGTGGAAAGATACTTGATCACATGATTGTAAACATTCCAAAGGTTAGAGAAAGGCTCAATAAAATGAGAGGCGAAGAAAACTCAAATGAGGAGTAATCCTCATTCTAATTTTAAATATAGTTTTAAATAGATAATCCCATTTTTAATAAGTGATTATATGGTAGTAACAAAAAAGAAAAATAAAACGAAGAAATCTTCTACTCAAAAGAAGAAGGTTGCATCAAAAAGGAAATAGTTATATCCAGAGATGATTTTGAAGATATGGTATCTGGTCCAGTTAGACTAAATGAGATTACCAAAATTGGAGGAAAATTTTTAGGAGGGTATGATTACTCTTCGGACGAAGAAGATAGGGATGTTAGAGAATTCCATAAGAAATTAGCCAAGCTAACCAAAAAAGAATCCTATAATTATTATAACGGGGGACAGTACTCGGATATGTATATTTATGTTGCTCTACCCAAAAATGTAGTAGTTAAAGGTTTTAAAAAAATGGATTGGGACGATTTCATGCATGATATCGTTTAATTCTAATTTTTAAATACTTATTCCATTTTAGGAATTAATGGGAGAACTTTTACAAGGAAATACCTTCGATTTATTGCCAGGTAAGTGGGCAGGTAAAGTAGATTTAGTTTACACTGATCCACCATATCTTATATCAAAGAAAAATAAAAAATTTATCAATTACATGAATCCCGGTCATGGAGATGTAAATTTAGATTTTGGAGAATGGGATTATGAATTTGATCTGGAAGCATTTGTAGATATTGTTTATGAATTACTAAATGATGATGGTCAATTTGTTGTATGGACTTCAGAGCAATTATCTGGTAAGTATCGGGATTATTGTGGTGAGAAGGGAATGCACGTTAAACAAACACTTATTTGGGTTAAGACAAATCCTATTCCCAATGCACTTCTAATGGGGTATAGACAGTCAACTGAAATGATGCTATGGGTTAGCAAGAATAAGTTAAGAAGAGATAGTCCAAATTTTAACTTTCTAAATCAGCAGAGAATGACTAATGTTTTCTATGCGCCTATTGTGGGAGGCAATGAAAGATTAAAGTTAATGAAAAAAGGAGAAAGTGTTACTCATCCTACTCAAAAACCTTTAGCTATTTGTAGGGATATAATTATCAATCATTCCCGTAAAGGAGGTTTGGTGGTTGATCCATTTATGGGTGTTGGTACAATTCCATTAGCTGCTGCCAATGAGGGAAGAGATTATGTTGGAGTAGAGATTGATCCAGATTATTTTAAAGTAGCAAATGATAGATTATCATCAATGGATAAATGGACATATTATTTCCCGGTAGGTAATACAAAATGAAAGCTGTTATTACTTCAGCTACATATGTATACCATCAAATAACGTTATATGGGAGAGGTGAAGATGGTAGTAGAGTAGTAAGAAAATTTACACCTGAAAATCCATATTTTTACGTTAAAGGAGATGGTGGTTATGTCAGTTTAATTGATAATACACCTCTTAAAAAAATAATAGTAGATAATCCTTTGCAGGTTAAATCTGAAAGGGATAAATATGATAAAACCTGGGAAGCAGATATTAAATTTGTAGAAAGAGTATGGCACGATAAAGGATTTAAAAAAGGTGTTGATATAGATACACTTGAACCTATCAATTTCTATACGGAAGTAAGAAAGAATTATATTGATATAGAGAATGACGATAGTGATGGATTTCCCGATCCGGATAAAGCAGAAAAAGAAATATTTTGTTTTACCATTATAGATAATTTCACTAAAATGGCTTTAATTCACACAACTAAACCATTTCTAACAAAAGATATTTTAGAAAAGATTGGGCATATTAGATTTAAAATTTACATTCATTCTCCTATCATTGATCCAATAACAAAGAAAGTTCAAGTGCCCGCAGAAAAGGTAATGCTTAATTGGTTGAGTGGGTATTTAAAATCTTCGTTCCAACCAGATGTTATATTGGGATGGAATGTAGATGAATTCGATGTTAAATATCTTTATAATAGAATGAAAAATCTAGGGCTGGATAATTCCTGCTGGGAAGGAATATTAGTCTTTGATTTATTAAAAGCGTATAGAAGATGGAAAGAAAATAAACAAAAAAGTTATAAATTGGATTACATAGCTACTCAAGAATTAGGATATGGAAAGGTAGAACGTAAACAAAAAGTTTCTAAAATGAATGCACTGGATATGGCTTATTATAACTACATGGACTCATTTATTTGTTATGACCTTGATAATCAATTAGGGCTATTCAAATATTTTTATGATTTATCAGAGTTTATAGGTGGGTTAGATATAGCCAGATGGAATGCCAGTTATATTTGGGATTCAGTACTTCTGATGGCATTAAGGGAAACTAATATTAGATTGCCTACTGCGGAAAAAGATGAGAAAATTGGAGTAGATGGTGGTTTCGTAATGACCGCTTCTATGGGATTTTTTAAGAATGTAAAGGTAGTAGATTTTAAATCAGAATATCCGAATATGATGTACACTTTTAATATGTCTCCTGATTCCATTGATCCTAATGGAGAAATTATATTTCCAATGGTTAGGTTTAGAAAAGAGCCATTAGGTTTAATCCCGAGATTATTAAAAGAATTTATTGAGAGAAGGGATGCTATAAAGAAACAAATGAAGAGCCTTAAACCGGATAGCATCGAATATAGGGCTCTTGATAATTCGCAAAGAGTGTTAAAAGAAATTACAAACTCAATATATGGATTGATGGGAAATGAACACTATAGATTATACGATGAAAGAATTCAAGGAGCTATTACCTACGGAGCAAGAGAGCATATTAAATTTGTAGTAGAATGGTTGCAAAGTAAGAATACTGTTCCATTACAGGAAGAAGGAGGGTTAATAGTTGCCGCAAGTTAAAGTATTGTATGGTGATACAGATTCTGTAATGGTACAAACTGATATACCACTTGAAACTTTAATGAAAGAATTAAATGAAAGCTTTAACGATTTTGCCAAGAAGTTTGGTACAGAGAATAAAACTTTACATATGAAATTTGAAAAAGAATACGATGCCTGGATACAACTTGGTGCAAAGAAAAGATATATCGGTGTTGTAGATGGAAAATTAGATTATAAAGGAATAGAACTCCGAAGGTCGGACAATTCGGATTATACCCAGTGGGTAGAGGAAACGTATTTTAATAAATTATTCTTAACACCCGATGATCCAGATTATAAAAAAGGCAAAAAAATTTCAATGGAGTTTTATAAAAATGAAATTAAAAGGTTTAATGAAAGAGATTCTATGCTCATACCTTCTATCGGAATTTGGCAAAGTGTTAGAACAAATTTAAGTTATGGAAAGAGAAAATACTGGGTCGCAGAAGCAGTTAAAAATTCTATTAATAAATATAAGATAGATTTAGATTATTCAATGGGTAGAGTAAAAATTTATTATATTAATAAAGGTGAGGCAATAGCTATTAATGTAGATGCAGATTTACCAAAGAAATTTCATAAACTATTGGATTATAATTATCATAAAATGAGATGTTTAACTAACCCACTAGAAGAATTCGTTAATTTGGTTACACCGGAACATGCAGGGTTTAATGCTATGGAAACAGTTAAAAAACAAACGGATATTAAAATGCAAAGCGGTCTCTACCAGTTTTAAATACTTCCAAAGGATATGTATTTTGAAGAGGGTCAATTGCCTCCAAGTTGGATGGGAGTCCTCTTCATGGGTTACTT
>CAZXLU010000030.1:0-6856 GCA_964641875.1 Candidatus Woesearchaeota archaeon
CCACAATGTGGAAAAGGCTTCACCCAGTGCTTCAGGCATATCGTTAACAGGATTTACCATCTCTTCCGGCCACCAGAGGAGGCCGCTTGTTGGCAGGGAGATGGAAACAAGCAAGGTGCGTTCACAGATAGATGCAGCCCTCACCGGGATGGGTTCCATGATCATGGTAGTGGGCCAGACAGGAACAGGGAAGACAAGGTTCCTGGAGGAGGCGAGGGCGTACGCCTCTATGAGAGGATTCACAGTTATATCGGTACGGTGCAGCAAGAGCAAGTCAAACATTCCCGGTCAGGCACTATCTGACCTGTTCAGAGAATACATATCATCACAGCCCATGCAGCTGGTATACAAGATATGCGGAGACTATGCTGACCAGATGCAGAAAATAGTGCCTGAGATAGCTCCGAGACTTGGCAAGGTGCCTGAGTTTCCGGGACTTGATGCCGAGCAGCAGAGGGCGAGGAGGAATGAGGCAGTTTCCGTATTCATAGAGAATATGAGTAAGGAAAACCCACTTTTCGTCTCTTTTGATGACATACAGTTCATCGATTCCTTCTCCCTGACCTTCTTCCGCTACTACTACGAGTTCGTCAGTTCTCAGAGGGTTGTTTTCATGGGAGCTTCTATACCTCTTGATGAGAACTCCGACATCATGAAGGCCATGGGCGAGGCTATAAAGGCTAGGATATTGGAAATCATAGAACTTGGGAACCTCGACAGGGAGAATACAAGGCTCCTAATATCAAACTATCTTGGCAATCGCCCTGTTGATATATCTGAAGAATTCCTCAACTTTATTTATGCAAAAACATACGGCAATCCGCTTTTCCTCGAGGAGACACTGAAATACCTGATGGACAAGAAGCAGATATACCAAAAAGAGGACGGGACTTGGGACAGGGATTCCCTGTCAACCATAAAGATACCCTCATCCCTCAAGAGTATAGTAAGGTCGAAGATAGATGGACTTGACGAAGAATCGCTAAACTTGCTCAAGATAGCATCAGTAATAGGCCAGGACTTTGATTACGGAATACTGCTTAAGCTCTCAGGTATGAATGACGAGGACAGATTCATGAGCATACTTGAGGGGCTAATAGACAGGAGGTTCCTTGCTGAGAGGGAGGGGCGCATCGGGGCCATAACTTTATACTTCACTGATCCGCAGGTCAGGGAGATACTCTACTGGGATGTGAGCATGATGAGGAGGAAGAAGCTACACGAGAAGGTAGGTGAGGTAATAGAGGGGACGACATCTCAAGAAGATATTGACGGAATGACTATATCAAACCTTGCCTATCACTTCCAGGAGGGTGGAAATCTTCCGAAGGCGCTGAAGTATAGGAAGATGGAGGCTGACCTCCTGTCTTCCGTGGCAGAGTTCTCACAAGCAAGCAAGTCGTACGAGAAGTGCCTTGACATAGTGACAGCGATGACGTTTTCAGACCAGAAGGAGAAGAAGAGGGAAATAGCTACTCTTCAGCTCAAAATGGCCAGTGCCCTAAGAGGTATAGATCAAGGGAATGTACTTAAAAATGCGAGGTCTGCTATGGAACTGGCAAGAGAACTAGGTGACGATAAAAGGTTCATAGAGGCTGCAACATTTATTCTCATTGCTGCTGACTCTGTTGGTGCTTCAAGTATATATGAGGATGTTAAAAAGTTAAAATATACGGATGAAACGCTTGAGGCAAAGATAACTTTCTTACTCACGTATGCCTATAATGCACAGATCTTCGGGAACGTAAACGAGGCAATAGAGGTCAGTAAGACACTTGAGGATATGGTGAGGGTTAATAAAGACAAACTGAGTAATTTCTCAAATAAGTCCATAATTTTTGAAGTAGAAATTATGAATCTGTTCTTAAAAGAGATAACATCGGAATCTGACAAGAAATATGTTCTGAAGAGATTTAAAGAGATCATAGATTCAGTGCCCAACAATTTAAGATATGCCCGAGGATTGTATGAAGGCTGGCTAGCTGATTATTATTTCTATCTGTCCATGGATTTAAAGCGTGTGAAGGATTCTTTTGACAATTCCTTAAGTATTTCCGAGCAAAGCGGAATGCATAATCTGACTGGGTCGGGGTTGGTTGAGCGTATCTATTATTATTCAATTTTCCAAGACGGGTTTGAGATGTCGAAGCATGAACTTGACGAGATTCCAAAGAAATATTTGATTGGTAATTCAGGCTCTTCACTAGAGATGCATTTCAATACCTACAGAGAAGGTATCCTCGCATGGTACCATCTTGCCAATGGTAATCGCGAAGAGATGCTGAAGTGCATTTCTTCAATCAGCAAGACGGTGGCCACTCAGTTCATCCTTCTACGTGTCATGCCTGAGCTGGTATTTTATGCGGACACAGATGACACTAATGGATTTTTAGATGCCCTCGGAAGGGCAGATGTAATATACAGCGCTAAGCCAAATCTTTCGGAGACCATCATACCGAGAGCCTTTATCAACGGAACGGCTGCAGAAGTCTTTGCAAGACTGGGCCAGTTGGACAAGGCAAAGGAACGCCTTTCATCTCTCAAAAAGATGGCTTCCTCACTCAATGAGAGATGGCTCACTGCCTGCGTTTACAGGGCAGAGGCATCCATAGCAATGGCTGAGAAAAGATATGACGAATCAGAAAAAATGCTGATGCAGTCCATTAACATATGGAAGGATTTGGGCATAAGGTTCTTCGCAGGAAGGGATCTTCTCCTACTAGCTTCATCTTATCATGATTCTGGAAACCCAGGCAACGCAGACAATGCACTAAACATGGCGATGGAGATGTTCACGCAGATAGGTGCCACGATGTATGCGCAGAAAGTACTTTCACGGAAGGAGCTACTGAAGGCCTAAAAGGGATTTTCCGTCATTCTTACTTTTGAAAACATTCAAGCCTTCAAGAGCTCCTTCAGCCTTAGGCATTTCTCGACATATGGAGAACAGCTTAGTCTGTCGAATGTGTCATATGCCCTAGTAAGTGCCTCATTGCTTTTCTCCCAGTCATTGTTTTTATGGTGCAACCTTGCGAGTTCATATGACAGTTGGGCTCCAAATAACTCGTATCCGGCAGAGATGAAATAATCTCTTGCATCTTTCATTAGTTCAATTGCATTCTTTATTTCCCCAAATGCTTCCTCGTGAAAAGATTGAAAGGTCCAGGAGAGGTGAGAAATAAATAGTTTCATCGCAAACGCTAGTCAGACCGTGTCTTTACTTCAACTATTTTCCATCTTCACAATTTTCCCATCCTTCATCACCATAGAAACCTTGGATGTATTCCTTATGTTTTCCAATGGGTTACCGTCAATTGCAATTATGTTGGCCTTGAATCCCGGCTCAAGTCTTCCTACCTTCCTTCCTAGTGTCACACAGTTACCTGTTGCAGCACGTAGAGCTTCTATTTGGGATAGGTCGCCCATCTCAGAGAGAAGCACCATCTCCATCCAGTTGCTACCGTAGTCTACCTGAGTGCTTGTTGGCCCGATTATATCCGTTCCTGCCATTATGTTTACTCCCAAGTCCCTTGCCGTTTTGACTGTATAACCTGCAAGTTCCAATATGGGGGCAATCTTCTCACCTGTGCTTCTGGGAAGATCCCCATGACTGGAAAGCTCCTCTATGATCTTGAATACAGAAAGAGTCGGCGTCAGCGATATGCCTTTCTCCGCCATCATCTTAACCGTTTCTTCCTTTGCCATTGAACCGTGTTCAATGAAGGAAACTCCTCCTTCCATTGCAAGTCTGATTCCAGAGTCCCCCTCAGCATGTGCAGCCACATACGTTCCAACCTTCCTAGCTTCATTCACAATGGCCCTAATCTCCTCTAGGGTGAATTGTTCATTGTTAGGGCTGTCTCTCTGCGAAATTGCTCCGCCACTCGTTATGATCTTTATGAAGTCAGCACCGTCCCTCAGGACAGATCTAGCTACCTTTATGCACTCCGGAACGCCGTCACATACTTTTCCAAATAGGCCGTCAACGAGTTCTACCGGCAGAGTGTGCGAAAGTTCCCCATGTCCAAATGTCTGAGTGAGAGCGTTGCCTGCCGCAATTATGTCCGGGCCGTAAATGTATCCAGCCTTCACGGCATCTCTCAGATGTATGTCATATTTCCCGCCGCATGCTCTAACAGTTGTGAAACCTGCATTGAGCACCCTTTTCAATACCGGCACGCAGGAAAGGAGACGGCTCTCGTCTTTCTCATAGACAAAGCTTTCGGCAAATCCATCAAATTTGGAGCCTCCAAAGTGAATGTGGGCATCGATGAAGCCGGGCGATATAAATGCATCACCCAGGTCCATCACGTTCTTGCACGATATTCCATTTCCTACTTTGACGATTTTTCCATCTTGAATCAGTATCTCCTTCCTTCCTGCATAATTGACGCCGTCAAAGACGTTAGAAGATTTTACTAGAAGACCGTCATCCATGATTGTTCATATCGGGAAAAATTTAAAGATTTCCGTTGTTGGTATGCTGAATGGGATGCATTTAACAGTGAATCACGAACCATGCAATCTTAACGATTAGATGTTGTTATGATTTAGTGCTATAATGCTATTCTTGAAGGGGCATTCTGGAAAAAGTTATATTTACAACCTTGGTCTAAATCCATGTTTAAAACTTCAGATTTCGTTGGGACTTGGAAACTATTGTCCTTCGAGAGTAAGGATGGAAATGGGAATACAGGTCATCCATTTGGGACTGATATCACTGGCTATCTAACCTATTGCCCTGATGGAAATATGAATGTGAACATCATGAGGAATGACCGACTCAAATTCAAATCCGGGGATTCCACTATCGCCACAGAAGAAGAGATGAAAAGTTCCTTATTTTACATCGGTTACGCTGGAAGGTATGAAATTCACGATGGATTTGTTCTCCACCACATAGAGGTATCCTTCTTTCCAAACTGGGTTGGTCAAACTCAAAAGCGGCTTTACTCATTCAATCATGGGGAATTGACACTGGAGACAGAGCCAATGAATGCGTTGGGTGGGTTCATGACATTCCGTCTTGTTTGGAAGCACGTGTGAGTCTAGTTTTATTCACTAGGGACAGCAATGGTCCGGCACAACGGCTTAAGGTAAGGTAAAACAGCTAAGTACGGTTGTTACAACCCTCACGTTCTGTGAATAAATGAACCAGAATAATTGATACTTCATAATGGAGGATGGAGGAAAAAATCGTATAGCATGGACAGAATATTAAATTAAGTTAAAAGAATTTGATAAATTATGAAAAATACTCTTGCTTTGAAGAGATTTCACGTCCAAGATTAAATTTCGATATAAGGTAGGTGCTGGTAATTTGGTTACCCTAATAAATTTAGGTGAGCCAAAAGACTTTTATAATTTTGAGTGTTGAAACAACGATAGAAATGGAAGTAGTAATGTTGTTTAAATACAAGAGAATGCCAACAAAGAAAGAGTACAATGCAGCAATGAAAGTGGTCAACGATGCCATTAAATCTGGTACAAAGATTGAGACATACCACACATATGGTATCTACGATGCGATAACTCATCTTGAGGGGGAAGATGGCAAAGAATCAGAGGAATCGTATCTAAGCTACTTGCAAATGGTAAAACCGTGGGCCGACGTGTACACAATGAACGTAATTAACGAAGACCTTTACCAGAAAGTTACAAAGAAATCAATTAAAGACTGAAGTGGACCCGCAATTAACGCGATAAGCGTTTAGCACAGGTTCCATATAATCTCTGGCCCTGCCGATTGAGTGTAGGGTGCGAGTGTAAAGTTAACGAAAACTGCATAAATGAGTTCAGACCATGAAATAAATCTCCTGCGATCAAACGGCCTGTTCGTGGGTATTAGTTATACCAGATTGTAGACGGCTCAGTTGCAGTAGCTCCATTTTACGTATAGAATCTGAGTCTCACCTGGTCTAATAGTCTGTAGGTATGAGGAGAGTTACTAGCAGTTAAATAAAAGTAAAGGCAAGACAGATGACTTACTGAGGGTAATAGATTTTGAGAGCCTGAGACCCCGGCCCAACAATCCGTCCATCACTTGTAAAAATTGGGGCGGAAGCCTATACTGCTCAAAATATTGATGGACAAAGTTTTCTTTTTCCGGAGCACACAATAGGGAGTTAAGAGGCTCAAGGACTGGAAGAAGCATAACAATATCAAGTTCATCAACTTAATAGGTTGAATGCTTATGGCAGTTCCAATCAGATTCCCATTTCTTTCCCAAAGAAATTCTAGCTGGCTTGGATAATTGTTGCATAGCAGATCAATCGTACCACCTCTGGCCCATCCTGTCCCCGTGAAGGCGGACCAATTAGTCCCCGAGATCCTGGTAGGGAGTCTTGACTATTATCTGCCACCTTGCCTGGTCGCCCTGAAGTCAGTCCCTTCTCCCATCCTGATGGCGAATAGGATTGCCGATGGAGGGGAATCCCTGAATTCCAACAGTTTCTCGTTGCGTGTGGATGAGCTATGGACGATGGACCTTTCCCTGACGTCAGGTGCCAGGAAGCTGTCTATAACACGGAACCATTCATAAGAGGGGAAGTGGATGACACCACGTGTGGTCCTGTGCGCTCTTGCGATACGCTCTATCTCGTGGACAACCTGCATCAAAGATGCCTGTTCACGGGGTTGAGGTAGCCCTTGCCCAGATAGGCGTCCAGCGGGAAGGTAATGGGGGCTTTGTCAGGGGGGAAGGTGGGGATACCCAAAAAGGTTGCAGAGGAGAAGACAACCTTCGTGAAGAGGGACCAGAGGGACTTGAGGAGGGGGGAAGCCTCGTAAGGCTTCCAGGAGACGACGGATTCACCCCCGGCGCAGGCTAAAGGAAGAAGGCCTTCGGATTGGGGGG
>CAZXLU010000030.1:6866-12421 GCA_964641875.1 Candidatus Woesearchaeota archaeon
CCCACGATTCCACCCCGGACGAAGGAAAAGGGAAGAAGGCGTGGGGGGGGGGGGGGGAGTGGGGGGGGGGGGTCCGGGGGGGGGGAGAGTAGATCCACTGCACGTCAGCCTCAACGGCTGCCTTTATGAAGCTCAGGTTGTATAGCAGTTCTGACTGCTTCGCTATCTCGTCCTGCAGTTCATCCTGGGTGTAATCGGTGGCGTTGTCGTCGTCTATAGACCCGTCGAAAGTATAGGTGCTTTCCTTCACTGCAGCCATCATCCTCATTCCCCCGCCGTGCATACCTGATGCCTCGACGAGCTTATCCAAGGCGGCGTTGAGCTTGAGGAGCCTCGCCTCCTCCTGTGCATGATATCCAAGGAACCACTGCCTGAAGACATGGAAGGTCTCGCTGCTTACATTATCGGGGTGGGAGTCCCTGGCTGCGTCGATTGCCACCTGGAAGTTGAAGTAATCAAAACGAGGCCACCTCGAGCTGGCACTGACGGTGAAGAACGTGACAAGGAAGTCGGGGAGGTTGTGAGCCTCGTCTATAATCAAGAGATTGCGCTTCTTCCATTTGCGGGATTCGGTGGTTTAGCCCTTGGCGCTCCATTCGGGCCCTGCGGGGGTGGGATTGCCAGCGTTGCTGGCGAAGGTCGGCTCGGCCTTGGGCTTAACCAAAGACTGCATCTCTTCACGCCTTATAGAGCCTAACACCCCCCGCTCGAAGTAGTGGAAGGGGGTGACGGAATCTTCCATGGCCTTGTTCATGGCGTGGTAGTAAGGTTAACTCGATAGGAAGGAGCACTACTTGCCAAGAGAGGGTTTGGGAGGGGGAAGGAAAGGGGCTTCTGAATGAAAGGATCAAGACATGTCAACAAGTTCCCAAGTCTAGTCAAAGAACGCTTGTATGGACAAGGATAGTTCTTCCTTCACACGACAGCGTGTCCGAGTCCGTATTGACAAGCTTGCACTTTGGATCGACATAATATTCGTTGATCAATGCTGTCTAGGGAGTGGTAATTATACTTACTTCCGAATGAATGGCGACTTTAATATTTATGGATGGCCCCTATTCAATTACCCCAGGTAAGCTCCGCGAGATGATAACTTCCCTTTGGTTACAATATGGCGTATGCAAACGTTCATGTATATGTTAGGCAATGGTAAAGTTATGGACAATGGAACAAAGGTGAACGCATGGGAGAAGAAGGTGCCATTCGATGTGTGGAGGAGTGAGGTTCTCAGGGAAGTTCAGTCCAGAGACCTGCTCAGGGCGTTCACAGAACTGGAAGGGAAGGAGAGTGTTCTTGTCTACTCTCCCGAACCTGAGATGATTGAAACATACAGGGTCGCCCTGATACCCTACGAAGACATGAATATCCACGGTCACACGGACGTGAGGGGTTTCAACACCGTTGTGAGGAGGGGAGATGTCATAGACGTGGGGGAGGGGGGAACATACTGGGATGATACAGTGAGGTGGGGCGTCATCGTGGAACAAGGGCACATACTCTGGCTGACTGATGGTAAGGAGGAGCAGGTTATGGATGTCCTGAAAGAAGCCACCGGGCTTATGCCTGCTCCATAACCTGGGGAATAATGCTGGAAATACTCTCCTCTAGATTTACACGGTAGTCAGCAAGCTCCGGCAAGATTCCTTGAGGCAGTAGACTGTCCAAGTTTGAAATCATCTGGTTATCCATCTCACCACAGCTTGAATTTACGGCGATGGACACATCATTTGAAAGGGTACTAGTGACTGGAGAGTATTCAGGTAGGAGTGGTCGTCTCTGGCATACGGCATTGCATTCTCAGTATAGCCACCTGTAGTTCAGTACATATGGATCAGGAAGTGTGGCATCCCTGCAAGCTGCTTGCCTATCCTTCTTCTCAAAGTCCGGCTCTCAGGCGCTGGGAAGAGATGCAGGGGATCGCCACAACCATAGCGAGGACAGCATTCGGATAGAAATGCATCCATGGCAATTACTAACTTGGGCTTACCGCATCCTTAGGGGACGTGAACCACTGTATGGTATGAGATACAGTTTGGCTTCCGGCAGTAGGTCTATTGTCCCGCTGAACATAGGCTGGCGTTATCCCACATGTTCCAGTTGACAATCACATGGTGCATCCCACAGTCTAATTCACCGCCAATGGAAATGTAACGGAGGTGGTTGTTTTGAAACTATTCTATACGTTATGGGGGAGTACATTGTGGGGGAGAGTTACGTGATAGGTGAAATCGGCTGAGCTGCTGGGGCTATGGCAATAGATGCCATGGGAGAGTGAATAGGAAGGTTATGAAATGAACCCTTATACTGTCTCCTTCCGGGGCTGTCTCTGGCTGTTCATCCCTGTCAGGGGCACCTGAATAACCTAAAGAGATTTCTGATATACAATGTCAGCATGGCAATAGCTAGTCACCCCCACAGAGGTGATCAGTGCTGTCGATCGACAGAAGCGGAGTTTGAAAGTTAATCCCCTTAACAGGTGAAGAACTGCCGATGCCGCTCCTCATTCCGCGCAGCGGAAGTCCGTCGCGGCATCGGGCTGAACTTGGCTCCCCCTCTGTACGGGTGTATCAACAACCTCAACAACACCAACTGGCTCCCCCTTGTACCGGAGCTGTATCTTTCACACACTAACCCCTAACTGTCCATCCATACATATAACAACCCCTGTACCGGAGACTGAACCAATTTGACATATTTAGTACTTGTAATCACTACACACCTTATTTTTCACTCCATTCACTCATAGCTACAGGAGAACCTGAAACCCAAATTTAACAACGGAAGAACAATAATGTTCATTTTGAGGGGGGGTCGGATTGTCGGCCACAACGGAGTATATAAACCCCCATACCTTGTGGCCCACTAGCTATCCTCCTCCGTCGGCCACAACAATTACGTCCTTGACATAGGTACCATTGCTTGTGGCATGCAAGCTATCATCATGCGCCGGCCACAAGCAACCAGTATAACTGATTCAACAATGAGACGACAAAAACCTTCGATATTACACCAAACCTTAAATATACAATCCATTTTCTCGATCATGAAAGATACATTGTATGATGAAGATTATCACAAAGCACTCGTCAAGCTGCTTGCATCAAGCTGGCGCACCAATGAATTCCTTGTGGAGCTGGCACTCAAGATCTATAAGGACCTCATCACAAAGAAGGAGGATATAAACAGTCCGAACCTTTATGTTGAAGGTGACCGAGTGTTGGTAGGAAGAACATCCATAGAGAAAGCACTGAGGCTTCTTGCGCGAGCGAAGCTTTTCACGAGAGAATTTGACGAACATGGACGCATTCGCTACAAAATGAATCCCTCTGGTTCCGATGCGTGCTTAACTCAAATAAACGATGCCATAGGAGACATGATGGGTGATATAAAAGAGGTTATTCTTGAACCCAAGAAATGGCCGGATTTCACTTTGAATCCCAGCCTTACCGCGGCACGTACGAAAGCTATTATGAAGGCTAGAAGATTTAAAAATATACGAAATTAAGTCTCTGTTCCAGCGTATTCCAAAAGCCGCGTGACGAATAAAGTTAAGTCTTTTATTCTCTCAATAATTCTAGGAACTTTTCATAAAGAACTGTTCATAAATTTAACAATTATCTGCATATCTGCGATTATATATTTATCATAATTGGGTCGATTGATGCCTAAATATTCCTTCATTTTTACACTGAAACCGATGAATCTACCACTACTCCTTTGCTACTGAATTCCATAAAAACTTCAGCCACAATTTTCTGATTCGGCTCCCCTTTGTGACTCAAGAACTTTTGTATCATACCAACCACAACATCCTTGTAAATTACTTACAAACTAATCTTCTGGAGATAGTCATTAAACTACAAACGAGTCTTCCTATTTATCAAAATATTCAAAATTATCTCAGACATAATGAAGTCCCTAGTCCTATTCTTTGGTGCAGTCGATTCATCCAAACTTGCTACCATGTCTTATGTTCTGATGTAGCCCATCCATAAGCTGCTTCGTGCACTTTTCACACGGTGAAATTGCATCCGTTAAACTGCTCCAACTTTGTTGCTCCTTTGCATTAATTTTAGTGGAATTTCCTCCAACATTCTTGACGCTGATGTTGATTTTTTGCTATCATTAATGTTATTCTTATGTTCGGTTTTGGTTTGGGTATTTTCACTTTTATTCTCATCAAAATAGACATCATTCTGAGTTGCATTTGAGCCAATGATTGCGTCAGCATTGAACCATCCATTTGTCACTCCCAAGTAATCCTTCCTATCCACAATGTTAAACCCCTCTATAGGCGCAAGACTGCTAACGGCACAGCGACCTTCACTTAGATGTGATACATCTGAAACTGAAAGATTTACTCTATATGTGCTACAGATCGCGTCCAATACTCCGTCCACCACCTCAGCGTCTTGTACGTATTAATTACTTCACCAAGCCGCGCCGTCTAACTTTCCATCTTCCTTATCTTCAACTCCCATGAATAATCTCCCTGAATCGTAGAAACCAAAGCGTGCGACCGCTTGATTGAAATATTATCCTTTAATAAAAACAATGTACCAGCAAGTGCAATTGCCACCAGTGTGATGATCTCAATTTCAGATGCACTCAGAAACGCATAATAAGGAATTAATAGAAGCCAAATAGCGATAATAATGGTCGCTATGATGGATGCAGTTGGACCTGTCCCCTCGTCTTTGTGTCGTGCCCGCATGTAGAGTTTTTCAGCCAAGATAATGTGATCGATGAACCTCTCAAACTCGATGTTATCCGGCATATGCGACAAGACATCCCGGGCTGGCTCTGGAAGTTGCTTTGCTATCTCCTTCTTCTTTTGCGAGTCAACTGTAATTTTCCGGTTAGATTTATAACGCATGATAACCATGGAGGATTGCTTCTATATATATTTAACCCAATAGCCGAAAATGAGTAAATGTGTGGCTCAATCCCGTGTGGAAGCCGAGAAATTACTCTATTTGTCTTCAGGCAGCTTGACTATCACCTTTCCCTCGGGAAGAGAAGCGACATACTCCCACCCGTTGGAGATGAATTCTTCCACTTCCTCCGAAGCAATCACTCTCTGCTTATTCCCGTTGTTAAGGACCTCCGCCTTTACCTTCTGGGAAAGTTTCCTCATTTCTGCCTCGAACTCCTCCAGCGGTAGACCGTAAAGCCTATTTTTTTCTTTATCGTTGAGGTGCAGCTGCAACTGGCTTTCTACCACCATGAGGGCGAACTCCCTGAGTTTCCTAGCAAGATCATCCTCCGGGATTCCTGTCTGCTCTGTTTCCAGAAACCTGAGGGCCCTAGAGTAAGATTCACGCATATCCGTGATTGCCTTCTCCGGAAGCCTGTTCTTGTTCAGTGTGTACCTATGCTCTATGTCACCGACATGCCCCATCATGAACGTCCTGTAGTCCCTCATAATCAGCCCCTTCGATTCAGCCATCATTAACTGGGTGTCGAAGTATGCCCGAAGGACGTATGGTCTCTGCTTTAAACCCGCTAGCTTTATCGCCTTTCTAACCTGGTCTCCAATGTTCATGGTAGAAACG
>CAZXLU010000031.1:0-11618 GCA_964641875.1 Candidatus Woesearchaeota archaeon
AAGCCGGTCAAGAAAAACTTGTAATGGAAGACACGATGAAATACCGGCAAGGGGTTTTATATGAAATGGTTGGACATAAGTTTTATAATGCCGTAGAGAAAAAGGAGTATACTGTTGTCTACATAAATAAAAATGATACTTATGATGAAGTCTTAAGTGTAATGGCCCACGTTTATGGCCATCTGCATATAGAGTATAATAATAGGCTTGCTAAGACTATAGATTCGAATTCTAATAAACATGCATTTTACAGAAATAGATACCGAGAAATGGAGGAAAGGTTAAGTATAGATGAAGTGGAGAAACTTTATGACCACGCACAGACTCTGAGTGGACTGATAGATATGTTTCCCGATTTTCATGAAATTAAGAAACAAGATTATTACAGCACTGAAAAATTAATTCCTGAAACGGATGTATATGATGTTTATAGGTTTACATTAGATAATGTTAAGTTTAATCCTTGGGAGAAAGAATTATTGGAGATTATATACAATATAAATCAGCTTAGAAAAGGTGCTAGAATAAAAATAATGCATGAAGGTTTTGCAACGTTTGTTGAAGATAAATATGCAGATGAAGTAGCCAAAAGTGATTTGGATACTGCTTTTAAGATGAAAAAAGGCATTATACAAGTTGCAGATGTTTTATCTCCTGCACAACTGCCATATTATTTTGGTTTTAGACTCTTTAAGGATATAGAGAAAAGATGGAATGAAGGAAGACATGGTCCATTATATAATCTGCTTTCCGAAGAACAAAAGAGTATCTATATGAAAAAAGAAAACAAAGGACTTGCAGAAATACTTGAGATAGTTAAATCTGACACAGATTGGGAGTTTATATTTTCATATGCGGATACTGATTTCTTCAAATCCTTAGTAAATGAGATAGAAGAAAAGAAGAATATGTTGATTGAAAGACAGTATGCAGATTATCCTGAGCAGATTATCGAAAGAATTAAAAATATGTATAATCCGAAAATAGATCCAAATATAATGAGATTTCAGCTTTTGCTTGAAACTGAAAATTACTCTCCAATGGTTTACATACCTAAAGGCAGTTTCAATGGAAATCGATTAGTTTTAAGACAAGACTTGAGCTTCCTTAAGAGGTATACTGGTATAATACCTGAAGATAAAAGGGAAATATTCGAAGAAGAAGCATGGCAAATGTTTAGTTTGTATAATGGTGAGACCATATCCTCTTTGAAAAGAATATCGACTATATGGGGGATACCAGTTTCACTAGAAACAATGAATATTGATGGTAATCCAATAATAATTACAGCAAGCAAAGAAAGCGTAGATGTAGCAGAAAAAGGCGAAGGCCCGAAATTTGATGACTGATTCTACATACTTTGATGATACACTTAACACAAGACTTATAAAAAGAGTAGAAATTTCGCGTCTTTTATGATTGATAAAAACTAACTAGGAAAACATAAATAGCAGCAAAGGGTAGAATAAAAATATGTCAACTTTGTATAAATTCAGACTAAATCTTAACGAAAACCGGAAAGCAATGTTCTTAAAATATCTAGACTGCAATAAGATAGTATTAAATAAAACGTTAGAATGGAGAGAAGAACAGCATAAAGGGCATAAAAATGAAAGCCCAGATATCAAAAGGATGGAAAGAAACCTTAGTTTAGCAAAGCAAACAAATAATATAAGCTGTAGCGAGTTCTTCCAGGCCCATTATATGTTTTAATAGTATATGGATAATTCAGTTTTTTTAGAAAAAGCTAAGAAAAATATAAAAAATGGGTGGTCGATAGATGATCTTATTCGTAAGTTTATATCTTTGTCGGATTCTGTAGAAAAATCAGAGAATGTCCTTTTTGAACAGGTTTATGATGTTTATTTCTTGTATTATCCAGAAGCAGCGAGTCTTATTAAAGAACGCGATGCTTTTATAAATTTAATTAACAAGGGCATAGAAAGAAATTTTATAGCGGATTATTTTAAGATAAGCAAAGATAGTATGGGTTTTGATTTAAATGATAATGAGTTACAGGTTCTTTCAATGTCAGTTAACGAATTAAATAATCTTTCAGATTTAAAAAAAATAGTTGATGAAAAGTTATACCAGCTTGTTAGCAATAATTATCCAACATTCACTGCAATATTGGGCCCAGAAATAGCTTCTAGAATGATATATCTTGCTGGAAAAGCTAAATCTTTAGCATTTATACCCGCTTCAAAACTTCAAGTTTTAGGTGCAGAAAAGGCTATGTTCTCTTCTAGAAAGAGGAAAGCTACCCCAAAATATGGGATTATATTCAATCATGAATTTTTAGCAAGGGCAAACAAGGATAATAAGGGCAAAGTAGCAAAGATAATATCTTCATACGCATCTTTGGCAATAAAAATTGACATTTTCTCGAATGAAAATAAAGGAAATGAACTTAGAGAAAAGATGGTTAAGGAAATTTCGGAAATTGAAAAGAATGGAACTAAAAAGATTAATTGATAATGTTTATTGGGTTTTTGATGAAAAAAGAAAGAGGTTTCTGGCAACAAAAAGCGCATATGGAAATTCATCGGTTTATGGCGAGAAAGTATTCTCAAAAAACAGTAATTTTTACAGAGAATGGATACCTTTTAGAAGCAAGTTTTCAGCAGCATTCTATAAGGGATTGAATGGCGTAGATTTAAAACCTGGGTACAATGTGCTTTATTTAGGAGCTTCATCGGGAACAACTGTTTCACATGTATCAGACATAGTTGGCGTAAATGGTAAGGTATTTTCAGTTGAAATAGCCGAAGAAATGGCAGTAAATCTTGTTTTACTTGCAAATCTAAGGAATAACATCTTTCCCATATTGGGAGATGCAAGAAAATTAGAAGAATATGAAAATATTATACAAAAATGCGATTTTTTATATCAGGATGTTGCGCAAAGAGATCAAACCGAGATATTTATTAAAAATGCTGATATTTTTCTTAAAAAAGGCAGAATAGGCATATTTGCAATAAAAACTAGGAGTATAAATGTGTCTATAAATCCAAGAGAGGTAGTAAGGATGGAATTGTTAAAACTTAAAAATAAGTTTGAATTAATAAGGAATATAGATTTGTATCCTTATCAGAAAGACCATTCATTACTTATTTTAAGGAAGCTGTAAAGCTTAATAATATTTATAACCAATGTCTTTTTAATTATAATGTGGAAAATGACGATTTGTTGACAAAAATAGAGGGTGTAAAATCGAAGATAGCAGAGTTTGAAAAGGATTTAAATATAAATTCGATAGATATAGACAGAATTGTAGTTAGCAAAAAGCCCGAGATCTTAAATCAGATAAAAAGCTATAAAGATAAGATAGCGAATATAGAAAAAGAAATCAAAGAGAACAATTACCCTATCGAATCCGAGCCATTATTAGCGGATAAAGAGAAATTTAAAGCGAATTCAAATAAAAATATTGAAAATCCTTATTATGCTGATAGCGTAGATAAAACAATGGACAGAATAAAAAAAGATGCCATAGAAGTTGAAAAAATAAACAACATTGTTGATAAACTTAAGGAGAATATAAGTTCTATTAGTGGAAAAAATGAAAATGTTAATGACAACAAAAGCAGTAAAATCTTAAAAGAAGATAAAAAGGCGGAAAATGTTGATAAATACAAACAAGCAAGCGATATAAGTTATATTAACAATTCACACAATGATATTAAAAGCTTGGGAATAGAAAAAATAGATAATTTTAATAGATATAAAGATAATGCTAATTTGGATAAAGGAATAAATAAAAATGAAATTAAAAAAGATTATATGAATATTAAAAGCGATAACAATGTTAAAATAACGGAAAATGATTTACATTCAATCTCTGAATTGATCTCTAAATTAGATGAGCTTCTTAGATCAAATAAAGAATTATCAGACCAGTTGAGTCAAATTATAAAACTGCAAAAAGAAGCAAATGAAAATATGAATAACAGCAGAACAAATCAACTTATAAGAAAGCTAGCTTTATTTGGAACAGGTACACAATAATAAATCTAAGCTTAAATATTTTGAGTTAATTTATTTTATTATAAAATATGAATAAAACAGTATTTATAATAGTTGACGGTATGGCTGATTTGCCTATAAAAAGATTGGGCAGAAAAACGCCTTTGGAGTATGCAATAAAAAATAATCTTTATAGGTTTTTGAAGCATTCAGAATTTGCTTATCCAAATGTATTAGGAAAACTTGCTCCCCAGAGTGATGCGGGTGTGATGGCAGATCTCGGCTACGATCCATTAAAATATTCTACGGGTAGAGGGTGGTTTGAATGCTTAGGTTTAGGAATGCAACCAAAGGATGGGGATTTAAGTGTTAGAGTCAATTTCGGTTCTGTTTCCAATGGAAAACTTAAAGACGTTAGAGTTTACATGTCAAAACAGGAAATAGAGGAATTAGCTGAGGATATAAACAAAAAAGTAAAAATATCAGTTGATTTTGATTTTAAAGCAGGAGTTGGTTACAGGGCTGGATTAGTTTTAAGATCCGGAAAAAAACCATTTTCCCATTTCGTTTCAAATAATGAACCCGGGTATAAAGCAGAATTTTTTGGTGAAAATGTAAAATTGAGTTTCGCTACGGATAAAAAGGATAATAAAATAAAAAAGATAAAAGCCTTAAAAAAAGAGGCAATTTATACTGCAGATATTTTGAATGACTTTATATCAAAGGCGTCATCAGTAATAAAAAATTCTAAAGTTTATAAATCTAGGCAAAAAAACCATCTAGAAACCCCGGATTATCTTTTCTTCAGAGATGCTGCAAATAATGCCCCGAATCTTGAGGATATAAATAAAAAATACAATGTAAAATGGTCGGCTGTAGCAGGAATGCCGCTTGAAAAGGGTATTGCAGCTTCTGTAGGTATGAAAGTCTTTGAAATAGAAGAAAAACAGAATATCAGGGAAGATTTCGAGGAAAAGGCTAGTAAACTTGTATATGCTTTATCGAAATCTAATGCAGTATACCTCCATATAAAACAACCAGATTCTTTTTCTCACTTGGGTAAATTTATAGATAAGTATGCAGCTATAGAACTTATAGATAAGATTATAATATCTAAACTTTCTAAAATTCTCGATTTAAATAGAGATACTTTAGTCTTAACATGTGATCACGGAACATCAAGCGAATTAAAAAGGCATATAAATTCAAATATACCGGTGTTAATATCGCATAGTTCTTTTAGTTCGCATAGCAATTTCTCCGAATCAACGTGTAAAAAATATGGAAATAGAAGAATAAAGAAAGCTACAGATATAATGCCGTTTGTGATGAATATTTAACCTTTTTATTAATTGTTTAGATATTATTTATATGGTATCGAATAAGGACCTTGCCGATAAACTTTATGATATTGCAGATATGCTTGAGATAGAGGGTGTAAAATGGGAGCCAAGGGCCTATAGGACTGCTGCCTTAACAATATCTGGATTGTCTGATGATATCTCCGTTATATATAAGGAAGGCAAACTTACTGAATTAGAAGGAGTTGGAAAATCAATTGCCAGTTCAATAAAGGAATACATAGAAACTGGAAGAATGAAAAAATATGATGAATTGAAGAAAAAATATCCGATGGATTTTTCAACATTTAGAAAGATTAGAGGCATGGGGCCAAAGAGGATTTACTCTTTATATAAAAATTTAGATATTAAAAATTTAGAAGATTTGAGATTGGCTATAAGTAAAAATAAAATAAGATCCTTAGAAGGGTTTGGTGAAAAAAGTGAAGAAGACTTGAAAAAAAACATAGATTCTTTTTTAAGCGTAAAGAATGAAAGACTTTTTTTGGGTTATGTTATAGACTATGCTAACAAAATTGTAGAAAAACTTTCTAGAAGCGGCTTGTTCTATAAAGTCGAGATAGCAGGTTCTATGCGTAGGATGAAAGAAACGGTGGGCGATATTGATATTCTTGCGATATCAAATAAACCGGAAAAAGGGATGGATTTCTTCTCCAATTTAGATGAAGTAAAAGAAGTAATAGTAAAGGGGCCAACTAAAACAACAGTTTCTTTGGGTATAGGGATAACATGTGATATACGTATACTAAAAAAAGAGTCGTTTGGTGCCGCTATGCAGTACTTTACAGGCAATAAGGATCATAATGTTAAAGTTAGAAAAATTGCAATATCAAAAGGACTAAAATTGAATGAATACGGCCTTTTCAAAGGAGATAAAGTTGTTGCAGCGGAGAATGAAGAAGAGGTTTATAAAAGGCTTGGCCTAGACTGGATACCACCAGAATTAAGAGAAAACACCGGAGAAATAGAAGCGGCACAATTACACAAACTACCAAGAATAGTTGATTACTCTTTAATAATCGGTGATATGCATGTTCATTCTAAGGATAGTGATGGTATGAATTCATTGGATGAAATGGCAAAATCCGCAGAAAATAATGGAATCAAATATATTGCATTGACAAATCATAGTAAAAGTTTGAAAGTTGCAAATGGCTTAGATGAAAAGAGATTTAGAGAAATAAACAAAAAAATAGATTTATTTAATGAAAAGAGTAATGGAATAAAGATTTTAAAAGGCGTAGAAATGGAAATATTAAAAGATGGTTCTATTGACCTTAACTATGCGACTTTAAAAGAATTAGACTTCGTTATAGGGGCATTGCATCAAAATCTTAATATGGCTCCAAAGGAGCTTACTGACAGATTAATAAAAGCTATAGAAAGCGGAAAATTAAATTCTATTGCTCATCCTATGGATAGAATAATAGGACAAAGGGAACCTTTAAAATTAGATTTTGAAAGAGTTATGGAAGCCTGTAAAAAAAACGACGTTTTATTAGAGATAAATGGCTATCCAGAGCGCTCTGATTTGCCTTTTGATTTAGTTAAGAGAGCCAAGGAATACGGCTTAAAGTTTTCTTTAGGGAGCGATTCACATAGAACAGAACATTTGAGGTTTATAAAGTTGGCTACTGCAATAGCTAGAAGAGGATGGTTGCAAAGTGGAGACGTTGTAAATACTATGCCATACGAAAGCATATTAAAGTTAAAGAGGTAAGTTAATAAATTAGAATAGTTTTATTTTCTATATGGTTGAAAAGGTTAAAAGCGGTATAGACGGATTTGATGCTATATTAAATGGCGGTTTCGTAAAAAACAGCATAGTGGCTTTGTATGGTTCTCCAGGTGCCGGTAAAAGTATATTTTGTACAGAGTTTTTAAGAGAAGGATTAAAAAACGGTGAGAAGGTTTTTTACATAAGTATGGAACAGGACATTGATTCATTCTTAGAGCAATGCGATTCCTTCGGTTTTAAGGAATTTAAAGATAATCTAAATTCTGATTTTGTTTTTACAAGAATGAGCGGACATGATTTCAAAAACTTTTTGTCGATAGAATTACCAAAAATATTGGAGAGTAGAAAAGAAAAGAATTCACGAATAGTTATTGATCCATTGACTCCATTTTTATGGGAAGTTAAAGATCCATCATTACAGAGAAATATGCTAACTGATACATTTAATATGTTAAGAAAATTTGGCACCACTTTAATTACAATAGAGAGATATGGTGATATAAATAGGATGGAATTATCAGAGGATATAGCAATACCTCTCTATCTATCTGATACGGTAATAATACTTTCCATGATTTATAATCAAAATTTCTACCAAAAAGCAGTATCGATTGTAAAGATGAGGTTTTCATCTCATAGCACTGGTATGCACCCTTTTGATATTGGGACTAATGGTATACGTATATTCCAGGATCAACCGGTTTTTTAATTTATTTCTAAAATTATAGGTGCATGATCAGATCCTTCCTGAGTTTTTAAAATACTTGCTCCTTTTATCCTGTTCTTTAGTTCATCAGACACAAAGAAATAATCTATTCTCCACCCTATATTGTTTTTTCTTGCACTTTTGTACAAATAAGTCCACCAAGTGTAATTACTGCTTTCTTTATTGAAAAGCCTAAATGTATCTATGTATCCACTTTCTATAAGTCTGTCGATAAAATTCCTTTCTTCTCTCGTAAAACCTGCATTTCCTTCATTTTGTTTGGGTCTTGCTATATCAAGTTCAGTGTGTGCAACGTTGAAATCTCCGCCTATTATTATAGGTTTTGTTTCTCTTAATCTCTCCATAAATTCAAGTATTTTTTTATTGAATTCTATCTTATAATTAAGCCTGCTTAAATCTCTCCTAGAATTAGGAAAATAGCTGTTTATTATAAAGTAGTCAGTAAATTCTAGTGTTAATACTCTTCCCTCTTTATCATATTTTTCATCTCCAATTCCATATATAATATCCAATGGTTTAATTTTAGATAACGTTAAAATGCCGCTATATCCTTTTTTAGAAATTGCAGGCATTAAATATGCAAAATAATCATTTGTTAAATTTTTTTCAATTGATTCACTTTTTATTTCTTGTAAAAGTATGATGTCATATTCTTTTGAATTTATATTTTTTTGTAGTTCATTTTTTCTTATTATACTTCTTAAGCCATTTACATTCCAAGAAAGCAATTTCATAATTTCTTGTACTATATCATTATACATTATACTATATTTGTATAAATTAATATGTGTAATATTATAAAATCTACAACATCTACAAGAACAAATCTTTTTAATTAATAAAAATGTTTAAGTCACTATGGGAGTATTATCGCATGATGAGATAATAAAGCTCCTAGATTCTGGAGAATTGAAGATAACATCTTTAGACAGAAAGCAAATAGGCCCCGGTTCGGTTGATCTTAGGTTAGGTTATGTTTTTAGGGTTTTCAAAAAAGTAAATAAAATGGTTATAGTAGATGATTCTACAGACTATAAAGAATTAACGGAAGAAATAAAGATAAAGAACGACGAAACTTTTCTTATCCAGCCAGGGGAGCTTGTTCATGCAATAACAATAGAAAAGATATCACTTCCACAGAACATCTCTGCTAGGATAGATGGTAGGTCAAGGTTTGCAAGATTGGGGCTTCTAACACATATAAGCAGTGGCTTTATGCAGCCAGGCACATCTGGCAAGATAGTATTGGAGATGGCTAATTTATCGCCCATAGCACTGGCTATAAAACCAAATACTAAAATTTGTCAGATAGTATTTGAAGAGTTAAAGGGAAATGCAAAGTATAATGGTAAATTCATAAATCAGACTAAACCTTAACGCTATACTCCATAGTTCCTGCTTAACTTCTGGAAGCAAGGGAATTATTTCTAAGTATTATTCCTATGAGTATCAGCAAATACAAGATCGCCGCACCAACAATCACTAAGTTTGACATATTTTATCCCCCTATCTATTATAGATAAGAACTAGAATAAATACTTTTCTGATTTTTCCCTCTTTTTAGGGGATGAAATTATTGTTTTTAATAATTTAACTATAATTTATAGTGAAAATAATTAAATTCCATTTTTAGGACACATACTATTTATTGGACATATACCGCACCTTGGCTTAATTGATTGACATATCTCGTGGCCATGCTCCTTGAGAACGTATGCTATGTTCTTCCAATACTTTTTATCTATTTTTTGTTTAAGATCCTCCTCTATTTCATCTGGTTTTTTGCTCTTGCTTAGTCCTATTCTATATGAAAGTTTTATAACCCAAGTATCAACAGGTATACCTTCAACCTTTCCAAAAGCATTTATAAGTATGGTATTTGCCGTTTTCTTGCCAACTCCAGGTAGAGAAATTAAATCGTTCATATTGTCTGGTACTTTTCCATTGTATCTTTCCTTTATTATTTTGCAGCATTGTATTATATTTTTTGCCTTATTTTCTGCAAAACTCACCTTTTTAATCATAGGAATTAAATCTTGTAGCTTGGCTGATGCAAAGTCTTCTGCTGTGTTATATCTAGAAAAAAGTTCTGGGGTTAGTGAATTTACTACATTGTCTCTTGTCTGTGCTGATAAAATTGCAGCAACTAGTAGTTGTAAGGGGCCATCAAAATTCAAATAATACTTTACATTTTTGTATTTTTCTTCAAGAATTTTTATGATTTTATCTATCTTATCGTTTTCAAGTAAAATAAACTTTTCCATAGTTATTAATATTATATAAATCCATATATAAAAATGCAAGTTAAAGAAGGTGATCAGTTTCCAGATTTTAAACTCGAAGCAGATAATGGCAAGGAGTTTTCATTAAAAGATTTAAAAGGTAAGTTAACAGTAATATACTTTTATCCTAAAGATGACACGCCAGGTTGTACAAAGGAAGCCTGCAGTTTTAGGGATAATATAAAAGAATTTTCTAATCTAGGAATTCCAGTATTCGGTGTAAGCGTCGATAGTATAGAATCACATAAAAAATTCAAGGAAAAATACTCAATACCATTCATTTTACTTAGTGACAAAGATAAGGATTTAGTTTCTACTTTGGGTATAAAGTCAGTTACAGGAACCGCTTCCAGAGTAACATTCATATTAAGTAAAGATGGAAGGATAATTAAGATTTACCCAAAGGTTTCTCCAGATGAGCATGCCGAGGATATTTTAAAATTCATAAAGCAATACCCTTTAGGTGATTAAATCTATATATATTACCATATCCTATATTTTTTATGTTAGATATAGCGTATACAGTAATATTTTTAGCGCTATTTATAGGCGGGATAGTTAGTTCAATTTTCTCCGGAGTTACCTTTTTTTCTATAGTGAAACATAGAAAGGACAAAGCCCCATTGACTGCTTTTTTCCTAAACAAAGAATCTGCTGTTAAGGAACTTAACATGTTTTTTTATCCTGCGTTTTTTCTCTTCTTAACAGGTCTTTTCACCTTTTTGCAGAAATTATTATTAAATTATAGTTCCTTGTCGACATTAGATAACATTTTTTTCTTTTTAGCGTATATATTCGGAATAATAGCTTTATTATTCATAATGTTAATTTCATGGCGTTGGTTTAAGCTATTTAAGAGGTTTATATGAGTATAGATTTCTTATATGGGATTATCTCATTAATCTTGGGGATTCTGATGCTTTTGTTTGTACTTATATTGAAGAAAAAAATAAAGAAAAATCCAATTGTTTTTCTTTCATCATTTTATATTAAAAAACATAAAAGATATGCATTCCTTTTTTTCTTTTTGACAACTTTAGTTTTAGCGGTTAATTATGGAATTGCTACATTTATATCATTTAATAACCCGCATACATTGATTTGGGAGTATGGTAACATAATATTATTCTCAGTTCTAACTATATTCTTCTTTTTGATGTCTTCTTAAAGGTCGTTGAATACTTTTAAATCATTGTCGTTTGAAGGCGTACTTCTATCAGCATTAAATACTCTATAACTTATGGGTTTAAGCATTGAAACGATATAATCAAAAGTTACAGCAGGATTGCTCTCGTTTCCACAAGAATATATGTCTACAGTGGCATATCTGCTCTCAGGCCACGTATGCAATGATATATGGCTCTCAGTTATCAAAGCAATTATAGATACTCCCCCCAAATCAGGAGAATTTATCTGTGTAAACTGCCTTTCCATTATATCTATTATATGTAGATTTCCAGCTTTTGCCGCGTTTATTACAACTTCTTTCAAATATTCCAGATTTTTTAGTATATAATCGTCAATATCATATAAATTTCCGAATA
>CAZXLU010000032.1:0-11282 GCA_964641875.1 Candidatus Woesearchaeota archaeon
CAGGGAATATGTACATTTGTAGTAATTGTATTAATTGTATTAGCCTGTCCATTACTTTTGTTTGCTGTAGTAAGGGGGATAGCGAATGTACCATAGCGGGCGGAGCCAGTATTGGCACCGCTATAAATAACAAATATTCCATTAGCTATTAATGAGAAAGTTGTACTGGTACCATCTTTAGTTATAGCCGATGCTATATATGGTTTTCCACTGTATTGGTAAGTTCCCTGTACGGTTGTTAGATTGGTTGATACCCAACCAATATCTGTACCGGAAGCATTGTATGCACCGCCACTCGCATATAACGCTACGGTCTTGTCCGGATTATCAGATAAGGTAGCTGCCTGTAAACTAAATAGTCCTATTGGGTTATTTGGATTAGTATGATTAAAGGCTATGACCGATGCTGAACCGACCATAACTAACGATATCAGAATCGACCAAAACCATTTCATTTTAATACCTCCTTACTATCATCACTGCCCCAACGAGAATTAGTAATGAGCCCAATCCCATAAATACATAGTTAGTAGATGATACATATGTAGTTGTTGATAATTGTTGTGTATTTATTACGAAGCTGGCCGTCTGAATGGGAAGTCCGCCATTGATGGAAGTAGATGGTTTTATATAAGCATTT
The DNA here is from genome assembly GCA_964641875.1 of Candidatus Woesearchaeota archaeon. Taxonomy (GTDB): domain Archaea; phylum Nanobdellota; class Nanobdellia; order Parvarchaeales; family Parvarchaeaceae; genus Parvarchaeum. Next base: position 641 of record CAZXLU010000032.1, read on the forward strand.
ATGTTAAATGATCCGGGCTGCATTTCCAATTTAATACTATATGCGGTGTGCCCTTTTACCTGTGTTAAATTGGTGAATGATATGCTATAAACTTTCTCATTAATTGTTATGTATACTTGACTCATATTGGTAGTCTGACCATGATTCTCAACATAGTAAATCATTACTTCGTATGGATATAAATGGGGATGTAAATCATACTGTGAAGCAGGTTGAATGTAGAATGGACTTGAACCATTCTCTGATATGGCAAATGTTCCAATGTTCTGTATCTGCCCTGAACCAGTATTATTTCCCGTAGTAGAAACTGCCTGAACCAGAACAGTTAAAGTTGCAGAAGTTGAGCCTGCTGAATTTGTTGCTATTTCCTTTGCTGTGTAAGTACCGGTTGATGTGAAAGTATAAGTATTACTGGTTAGAAGGGTTGAACCAATGTAATAACTAATATTCCCAGTAGCACCATCCCAATTCACAGTTGTTAAAAATGTTATTTGCTGATTAACATCTATTGGATTTGGTGAGGCAGTAAAGCTATCAATTACCGGAGTACTAACTGTTGACCCTGGTGAGTATACAACTTCTATATTCGTTGCGGTCGATGCACCTGCGGAGTTTACTGCTTTGGCAGTTATGGTATAATTGCCCGCTGAAGTGAAAGTATATGTATTACCACTAACTGCTGTATTTCCAACATAGTAGGTAACATTTCCGGTTTGACCATTCCATTGCACAGTTGAGCTAAATGTTACCAACGTTCCGGTTTGCACTGGATTAGGTGAGGCTGATACACTTGTAACTGTTGGAGGTTGTATGTTAGCTTGAACTACCTGTGTTAAACTAGATGTAACACTTCCTGCCGAGTTAGCAGCAGTGACCTGAATATTATATGAGCCAGAAAGATTAAAAGTGTAAGATGAGCCTTGTATATTATAATCATCTACCGCGTAAGTAAGTTGACCGGTTTGACCACCCCAATTAACATTTGTTGAAAATTGTACGGTTTGTCCAGCTACAGAGGGATTAACGGAACTGCTAAAGGAATTAATAACTGGAGCAACTATTTGATTGGCAACCGTAATATCTGGACCATTAATTGTCCCGTAAGTTATTGAACCAGTTGAAGACTCATATGTAACGTATTCTAATCTGGTTTGATGAATTCCCGGTGTTCCAGCTACCCAAGTCGCACTAAATGTTCCAGTGGATGTAATAGTTAAAGCACTAAAAGCTGACCATGTTCCTCCCAAATCTACTTCAAACATAGCCATCGGACCACCACTTTCAGAATCAACGTGCAAGGTCTCTACAACTTTACCATCATATGCTACGGACGATGGAGAAACAGTTAACGTGGCAGATAAACTATAAGAAGTAGATGTTGTAGTTGAACCAGTACCTCCAGTCCCAGGTATTCCCGTAGGTCCGGATGCAACGATAGATAATGGTACTGCGAATCCTACTGTTAAGAAAAGAACACCTATGATAACAAAAATTGTTCCAAACTTCATATATTAAACTAAATTGGTTGTTATATTTAAATTTATATTAAGTGGGAGAGAATAGATTTAATCTATTGCTCCGGAAGTCATTCTTATCTGACTTAACTCCCAATATCCATCCGTTAAATCCAATTCTGGATGTTGTGGATGTTTTACTATTCCACTATATACTCTATCCCAATAATTTATGTTTTTTGTTGTCCCGGTAAACATATGACTATTTCTCGTATCCAATGAGATAGGTAAATCGGTCTTACTTATTACTGCTTTATCCATTCCAGCTTTATCGTATTCAGAAGGTCTTATGAAATACAAATCTCCTTGCCTTCTAACTTCATTTCCTTTGATTAACTCATCTGCCACTCTGTTTGGAAACACTTCTTTAATCAAATTTTCCACTTTTGAAAATCTTGAAGAATTCCATGTCCCATCTCTGAATACCGCCGAGTTTTGACCCGAATCATTTATAAGGAAAATTTTACCATTTTTTGAGTGATTGAGATTTTGAAGTACATTGACTGAATAAATCTTCAGTCCCAAAAGTGTAGTCTGATATTTCAACTCTCCAAGTATAAGTCTCTTATCGGCTCGAAGTCTGCTTCTAATCGCCTTTATCTGTTCAGAATTTACCTTTGCTTTTTTGAGTCTATTCATTAATTTACTTCTCAATTCTGGTTGCCTGGCTATTAATTGATCCATTTTTTCTTTTGCTCTGGCAAATGATTTCTCGTAATTACCCACCAAAGAAACAATAACTTCTTTTGCCTTATCTACCATATCGGAAGGAATTAGTGTTGAGTATAGGTTATCATTTGTATAAACGATTATTCCATTTTTGACCAAATCCATCGCATGTATTTTTCTATATGTAATTTCCATACCGTCATATCCTACTTTATAGGTATGACTAAATTCTGGAATAACATCCCTAATATTTACCAAATCTATTGTTGGCTTTCTTTTCAAATATCTTGTGTAGATTACCATTAACTAACCATGGAGTAAGACTATTTAAAAATTTATATTCATTGACTGCTGGATAAATAATATGGGCATAAACCATTCCCTACTAAAATTTTATTAGTTTATAGGTTGGTTATGCATTAATTGCCTTTTGTATTTCCATTAATCCTTTTATGTAAATCGTAATCTCTTTCAAACATTTTTCATCATAAAAGGTATCATCTGCTGGATGATAGACGTATCTTCTCCACCCACTATACCAGTTAATTGTGCCAAGATATTCATGTGTTTTGTTAGAGCTGACAAATACTGTATAGGTCTTTCTGCCAACAGCTTTTTCTCTTTTAAATTCTACATATTCTCCGGTTGTTATATCTTCCATTAATTCATCCCCATGATAACTATTATCGCCGCCATCATCATTAACATAAGTCCAATAACTACCAAATTTCTTTTACTAACTTTTTCCATTCTCAACCCACCTATTTCCCTTATAAATAATATTAAGACTTTTTATATCTTTGTATTTTGATGTCCAAACATCCATCCATTTACCTTCTAAACTCTTACCAAAGATAATTCCGAATGGTGTAAATTTTAAATCTAATGGGTGTTTCCATTCAGTAGTTTTTATTTTATAAGTAAAGTGAAGATTCTGATTAATTTTAAATTGACTAATTTGTGTATCTATATCAATTATTAACTTCTCCATTTCTTTATTTATTAATTCAATAGTATCGTACATAGTTTTATGAGAAGTATGAAATTTTGAAATAACTGGCTTCATCTCCATTCCTCATCGTTAGCATATAGAAGATTTCTATCACATAACCATTCTGTGAAAGTCATTGTTTCTTTTCCCTTTTCACTTTTATCAATCTTCCAACTTTCTTCACAGAACTGTAAAAATTCATAGGCAGCATTTTGGGACTCAGAAACTTTTAATTTATGATGGTCAATATCTTTAATTATAACCTGGTGTACTTTACCATCATAATAAGCATCTGCTATAATTGTTCCATTCATAGTAAATAATGTTCCAAGTAGTGTAACCATATTATCACCAAATTCGTGATTACATCACTTATGCTCTAATTGGTTTACCAGCCTTCGCAGAAGCAATGGCATCATTAAACGACCAACTATCTTTTCCAAATTCTTTATTCAGTTGTTTCCAATGTCCCATGCAAAAACATCCTTCTTTCCATTCTCCTTCATATTCATCACAATCACAATTTGCAATATAACATTTCCTATAAGTCCTAATAGCTTCCGATAATGAGTCCTTCATTTGCTTATACTGTTGCTCTTCCATAATATACTATAAAGAAAGAGTATTTAAAAATGGAGGTTAAAAATTTCTAACTAAAATTATAGTTTGAAGGTAAGTACCAATTCATTTTCTTCAGCTTCAAGAATGAAAGTAACTTTAGTAGTCATGAAAATATATTTTTCAACTTCATCTTGCAATTTTAATAATTGGTATTGATTGATATCTATTAATCCACTAATAGAAACACTGATAAGATTTCCTTCATTATTCAGAAGGCAATTTAGATTTAAGGATAAAGCATATGTATTTAGTTGTAACTTTTTAATGGACTCAACGAGTATATTCTCTATATCTTTAGTTAGTTTCCATTTAGTTTTTTTAAGTTCTTTTTCCAAGTTTAATCTTTCAAATTCATAAGATTTATAAATGAAATTTCTCTTGTTTTCCAAATCCGATAAATTGCCAATAACCTCTTTTAAGGCATTCAATTCGGATATTCTTTTATCTTCAAGCAATTTAATAGCTTTCACGGTTTCTACGTAATCTTGTTTCAATGTCATTTATGTACCTCTTCAAAATTTGAACAACCGATAACTGTTCCACCATCATAGATTAATGGATAAAATCCTGACCCTGACCATACAACTCTAAATACTGCTTTATCCGGTTTAATCTTTTCTATCATTTGTTGTACTACTTCGGTTCTTGTTATATTTAACTCACTAGCTTTCTTTTGTAATACTTGTGGCTCTAAAACTATTTGTACCAATGGATTAGAGCACCGGATATGCGCATCACCTGGCTCATTCTTTTTATGCTTACAATTAAAGCACGGATATTCTACTGCCATTCTTTCTACCTAACTAACTATATGGTAAGACTATTTAAAATTTTAATTCCTTCTCAATAGTACATAAAATTTTTTATGTTGGTAATTTTCACATGGACTGAGAGGCACTTCTCCGTAATCACTTTTACAACTACGGCAAGTTTGACTTTTAGTTAAATTCAGAAGTTTAGCCTCATTCTGTGTCAGAATCATTTTTCTTATCCTTTGAATTGGGATCAATCTTTACTTCCAATTCCATTGCCCAATTTCCATCGATTATAATATCGAGTACATGTCTATTTAAAAGTCTTATTTTACCATCTGTACATTTAATTTTTACATAATCCCTATCAAAGTCCAATAGTGTTCCAATCCATCCGTAATTAGTGCCATCATCTTCTTTACGATAAAATGTACAAAATTTACCTTTATATTTCTTAAGAAGGTTTGGCATTTTCTTCTTTCTCCTTTTTAAGTCTTTCTTCTATATTCTCCCTAAATCTTCTTTTAAAGTACTCCTTCTGCATTCTATCTCCCCCACTCGTAAAGCATCAAATCTTTTGGATTAATATTAATCCAAATTGGAGAATTATAATTGTAATTAGGAAGACGTACAAATTCCATAATCATGCATTTAGGTATAAAATGATAATAAAGAGAAGACATTTTATTATTTATTAAAAATAATTTATCGGTCTCTATGTACTCATATTCTTTACTACCAGTAATTATAGTTTTAATTTGATAGGTACCTTCTTTGAGAAGATAAAATCCCTTACTCCAACCTCCCTTTCTAATAACGTGCCCAAATAACTTTTTCTCTCCTCTGACAAAAATATGGAAAATATCTGCTTCGAATTGATAATCCTGATCTCTTTCTTTTTCTAGTGGACCAGTGTCCCGAAATACTGTAAATTTATTTTTATACTTTAACATTTACTTACCTCCAATTTTTGACCAGGATTTTACCTGGTACCATTCTCCATCCTGGGTTAATTTAATTATATGAGTATAAACATAACTCATTAGTTTTTTAGTTATGCTTGTATAGTGTTCTTCAATGTATGAGCACGAGTAGATTATATCACCTGCTACTTTACAAATAAATGTTAATGAGTTGTTATGAATTGGACATTTTTCATTTACCATTTTATTACCTTTAACTTATTATTTAGTAAGACTATTTAAAAATTTATTCCCACCCTTCTACATACTCTTTCATTAGTATTTTATCTTCCAGGCTAAATGGCAAATTTAGATAATGCTCCATAGCAGTTTTAGAAGTATGTCCGGTGCTCAAGAAAATAGAAACGGCTTTTTCCGGATAGATATAAATTAGCCAACTTTCATACGTTTTTCTAAAACATTTGACTGATAATCCTCTCGGATCAATATCTGCCCGTAATGCCCATCTTTCAAGGTTATTCCACATGGCTGAGTAAGAAGATAGTTTAATATTGGGATGATTTAGAAATGCCTCAACTTGGCTCTTCCCACGATTTGATAAATGTATGTACCTTTCTGGAACTCCCCTCTCAAGCCTCTTTACTTTATGCTCCTTGATATGCAAGGCATTGTTATCAAATTCATACCACTGTTTATTCCACTGAAGCTCTCTCAATTCAGAATAACGTCCAGCGGTCAGGAGCTCTAAATCCAATCGTAGTTGATTTTCATATTTTCGTGCCGCTTTTCGGAGTGCTATAAATTCTATCGGGTGAAGAACTCTTTTGTGATAACCAGTTGTCTCCTCTCCAGTTTTTCCATGCTTGTAGGTCTTCCCTCCAAGCAAAATTGGCTGTATAATGGTCATTATAATTTCTTTATAATTTTAATGTATTTTAAACTATTGATTCCATACAAGCTAAATTTATAGCTACCGGCTTTACAAAAAATTATAATTTTAGGGTAAGGTTATAATGTAAATTTTAAATAAACTTATCTAATCATTCCCATCCATAACAAAAAGAAAAGAAACGCCAATATTCCCAACATTACTACCATAGCCAATATCATCATAAAGATACTTACTAGTAAATCTTCCCACGCTTCATCTTCACTGTCCTCATCTCTATGGTAATACATGATAGCCAAATTACTCACCAAGAAGTTCTTTTTTCTTCAACTCGAGCTCTTTCTTTCTTACAATCCCCTGACTATACTTTTTTTCCAAATCTAATATTTCAATTATTATTTCTTCAATTTTCGTTCTTCTTCTCTTAATTTCATCGGGATAGAATTTTTCATATTGGAAGATGTACTGCAATTCTATATCTATGAGGTAAAGTTTATAGTGGGTATTATTACAAAATGTTTCTGTGCCATACATTCTTGCAAGGTCCTTCGATGGTAAATAATACTCCTGCCACTTATTGTTATCTAATTCTTTCTTACAGTAATTGCAAGTACGGGTTCTCGCTACTACACACTTTGAATCAAATCCATTATCCATGAAGACGGGAGTACGGCATTTCTCGCAATAGAATTTTAAATCTCTATGATCTGAAGGGTAATGATCTTCTATAATTTCAAAATTGTGTTTATTACAAGTTGGACAAACGTAATCAATACTTACATCATCGTCTATACTCATTCTAATAACTCACTTCCATTACTTTCTGTTATTTTGCTTCCAGTACTAAAAACTACCACTTCCAATCCTTTGAGCCCCAACATATTAGCTACCTTTCTATATGCCTCTTCAAATGAATATGCTTCTATGTTTGGTACTCTTACTGTGCAAATCACTTCATATTTGTTTGGCTTATCCATGACAAATAAATAGGTAAAGAGTATTTAAATTATAGGTTAGCCAAAACTTCTTTCAAATGAAAAACCATTTTGTCACGCCTATCATTGTTTTCTTTATCAGTCAATTTCTCCATTGTGCTAAAAGAATACTGCATAAATTTATTTCTCGGTTTTTCCTCCACTGGCTTTTTACCATTGAATACACGGCTTTTATTACTAGCTATCCTGACGCAGGATTTACAAACTTTGGCATTCTTGTTATAATATGTAGAAAGCCAATTAAAGTCCTTCACTAATGGCGTATCACAATGTACACAAGTATTTTCTATTTCCATAATCCTATTAATTAGTTGATCTATTTAAATCTATATTTCAGAAGAATAAGGTGCACCATCGTTATTCGCTTCTATTTCCTTATTACAATTTCTGTTGGGGCATACAAATATTCCTGATATCTGTTTATAACCAATTACTACAGGATGGAAATTCATCATACTTTCACAATCTGGGCAATCCATAATACACAAAAAAGAAGGGATTATTTAAAAATTAGTTTAATCGATAAGGAAGTTGACTATATCCCTTTGTGCGAAAGCCCGGTCAACCTTAACCTCATCCGAGTCAGATAGGAAAGAGTAATTGTATTTCTTTTCTATATCCTCAATGAAATTTTTACTTTCCTGGTACATTGTGACGGCATTCATTACTGATAGCTTGCCTTCCATAAACTGACTCAAAATTTCTTTGGCGGTTTGCTTATATGCTTCACTGTTCTGGCTGCGATTCAATTTAGCTAACGCTTTCTTTGCTTCTTCCATTGTTCTCATATACTAACCTCTAAATTAATAAACACGTTAGTATATAAAAATATTTTGTTGGGAAGTTGATGAATATATTTCTTTATTATTCTTTGTATTCTCTTTCTCTTTTGTAATAGGAATGGGAACATAATCCCAATAACCTATCTTCCACAACCGACTAGCTATTTGATTGCCCATAGCATTACTATACTTTGTAGCATCAATTTTATCTTTATTATCCTTAATTATTTCTAGTATATCTCCCAATGTGTAGTTATCATACATTGGTAAATAGTGATAAGTTTGTAGAAGATTCCAAACTTCTTTGGTGTATTTTTCATTTCCAAATTTAAAAATTTTGTTAAGTCCTATAAATCCTATTCTTCCTTCTGTAAAATTGCTATACATTGTACCCAATGCGGAATATGCAAGTATCTCGATAACCTCTTTTTTTGTAAAATCTGGAAGATGTGTATAAGCTCCAATAAAATATACTGGATGGGGTCTATTGGATATTGATTCAAATGATCTATTTCCAACAGAATAACTCCATAACGAATATGCCAACTCAGATGAAATTCCAGAAATATTTAACTTAATCATTACATTATCTGGAGATACTTCTGCTCCATTTTGTTCTTTAGTACTAAAAATTTTTAAAATAGGAGTATTAAATCTATCACAACTCGGAGCAATTATTGCATTAGTATTTTTTTCTTTAACAAAATAGTTTCCAGCACCATACTTCCATCCATCCTTTAATAATAACATTTCTTTGAACTTAACTTCTCTTCTCTCATTTTTATTTCTATATTGAAAAGTTAAGTTTAAATGTTTAGTATTAACATTTGGAGTATATTTCCAAATTGTTATTGCTATTGGTATATCTTTACTTACATCTTGAAATTCTAGTCCTGAATAAACATAACCATTTAGAAATGTAAAATCCTTTAGAAGTAAATTTAATAATTTGTTATACCTTTTCCTGCCACAGTAAAGACCGAATGGCGCAAAGAAAGCTATATAACTATTTTTATGGGTTTTTGCGATCTCAATAAGTCTTCCAACTACAGGTATAAATAAATCCCCCTTACCATATTTTAACAAATCTTCTGAATAAGTTATATTCATTTTATGAGATAATTCTCCATTCAACTCAGATTTCTTGGATGATAATTTATTTCTACTAGAAGCTCCGAAAGGAGGATTTGTATAAATTAATAACCTTTTATTTTCCGGTATTTCCCACTCTTTTATTAATTTTTCAGTTGGCGTAGTAACAACATTTAATGCCGTAAACTTCCAACCATAACCATCGAATGCTTTTTTACAAGCTTGTACATGAAATTCATCTATATCATTTACGGTTCCATGGACATTGGATATAATAGGACTAATAAGAGATCCTCCACCAACGCAGGGCTCAACTACATACTCTGGTTCTACCATATCCATTATTTCATTTGCCAGATCATAACTAATTCCTTTCTTTGTCCAAAAAACTCCATTTTCTCTTCTTTTATTTATTTCTAACAATTCATCCATCCTATGATATAAATCCAATAAATTTTCATGTTTTATTCTCAAAGTAGTAATCCAAAGTTTATTTTTATTTGTAATTTTATAAGTATATAAAGTTGTTTCTTTATTACCTAAAGTATTTCTGAAGGGGTTTATATCTTCCGTATTTATTAATATTCCATTAGAATTAACCATTAATATAGCGGGCTCTTCTTTAACCCCATCTAACCAATCTAATAGAAATTTTATTTCTATTTTATCTTTACTAACTCTACTAATTACTTCTTCGATATTATAAGGAGTAATATAATAATAATCTGATTCTTGAAATTTAAATTTTATTTCTTCTATGGGCTTACCAAGTAATTTTTCTGCTTCATTATTCTTTTCCGGATTATCAAATTTACTCGGAGAAAAACTAAAAGTTGGATCATAAAATTTTATAAAATTTTTCATTACTTTAAATTCTGGTGCTCTATAAAATTTAACTTGCTTGTTATCTGCCAAGCCGAGTAATTTAGCATTAACTTTGTTAGCCTTAACTATTCCAGCAAAAAGTTGAGCAAAGGCAAAATGATTAGAATCTATTTTTACTTCAATATACACTTCATTTTTCTCATCAGCGATATCGCAATATGAATCAAAAAAAGTATAAAAATAACCAGATAGATTATGATTATGATTTAAATATTCTACTATTTTTAGTGAAAATTTTCTTTCATTTTCTTTAACTTCTTTACTCATACTATAACCCTCCATTCCATATAACTATTTAATATTACAGTTCAATTCGTCCCGACTAATTATGCCACCCATACTATGCCACCCTTGTTATTTTATTAGTTTATAGGTTGGTTAAATTGAAAAATTCAAAACTTTTAGCCATTGGAGCAAGCCAACTAACTGTGTAGTAAATAAAATTATATTAACTCCAACAATGGGTTTTTGTTTAATTGATACGCCATAAGCTATCCAAATCATGTTTCCGAATATGCCAAGGAGCCAA
>CAZXLU010000033.1:0-11266 GCA_964641875.1 Candidatus Woesearchaeota archaeon
TAATGCCTTCTGTTACTTTTGGTAGTATCTCTTAAATTCATCGATAAAATTTGTTAATTCTAAGTCGAAACAGTATCTCTCTAAAAAAGGAGCTACCTCTCCAACCTTGTTTTCTCTTATTTTAACTTTTCTAAAGTATTTTTCTGATATATCCCTTATTTCTTTCTTAAATTTTTTTGTTTCTCCATCCTTTATAAAAGCGTATAAGTGTATGGTACATTTGTTATCTGCTTTTTGTAATGCAGCTTCAAGAAATTTATATGCATAAAGGGGAAAATTCATTATTATTCTATTAAATCTAGTGTTTAACTTTTTAACAACTTTTTTTGAGTCTCCACAGTAGAATTCTATATTTTTAATTTTGTTCAATTCAATGTTCTTTTGTAATAATTCTATAGCTTTTTTGTTTATATCTATTGCAACAACATTTTTACATTTTTTTGCTATAGGTATGGAAAATGGACCTACACCGCAGAACATATCTAATACTTTTTCATTTTCTTTTACTAGTTTTATAACTCTAAGTCTTTCATTTCCTAATCTTGGAGAAAAAAATACTTTTTTAACGTCGACATAGAAATTGAATCCATTCTCCTTATATAAGGCTAAACTACCTTTTCCTATCAATAGTTTAAGCTTAGGTATTCTTTCATTTCCTTCAATAATTCCAGTTTTTTCAAAGACCCTTTTAATGTTCTTGTTTTTTTCTAGAACTTCTTTAATTAATTCTAATTTTTGTTTTTTAGTCAATTTACCTTCAAATTTGACTATCGCTATGTCCCCAATGATATCAAAACTTTTACTTAATCTTCCATTTTCCATGTTTCTTACCAAGTAATTGAAAGAATGGCAGGAATAAAAACAATACTAATATAAAAATATGAAATACAAAAATAAGTATAAAGCTTATAATAACCGTTAAAATGCTAATTGTAAAAAGTATATCCTGTTTCATTTTATTAAAAGAATAGGTTTACCAGGGATAGCTTTTTCTTCTTTGCTTAATTCTATTCTTATCTTTGCCTTGAAAATAGACTCTAGGTTGTCCTTTAATTCGTAAAATACTTCTTTTTCCTTCTCATAATCCAATTCCTTATCTGGTAATTTTTTAGGGTTTTTTAATAGTCTATTTAAAAAATTAACATTATCTATCCCCTTTCTTAGTTCTTTTATATCTCTTGTTTTTTCCTTTCTTTTTCTTATTTCATTATAAATCCTGAATTTATCCTTTTCTGCTATACCTATAGTTATGTCTTCTGCTTTCTTTTTTGTGATTTTTATAACATTGTTTATGTCTTCTATTGTTTGTTTTACTACATCAAACTCATTTTCAATTATTTGATTGTTGTATTCATCTATTTTTTCTGGCCAGCTTTTATATCTCTCAAGAATCTCTCCACCATTTATTACACTATTTATCTCTTCAGTAACAAAAGGAAATATTGGGTGGTTTAATTTGGCAAAAATTGTTAAAGCATACTTTAAAGTCTCTTTATTGTTGCCGCCGTATTCAATATATTGTTTTATGTAATCAATTAATTCAAAGAATGAGTGATTAACCGAGTTTTTATATTTCATGTCATTATAATCTTTTTTAGTTTCTTCTATAATTTTATTCATTTTTGAAAGCAAAAACTGATCTACTAGCTTCGTTTGATTAGAGAAGCTATCTATTATCTCTGTTAAGTCTAAAATTAATTCGATTTTTTGTTTAAAACCATTTATATTATTCGTGTCCCAGTCTGCGTCATCCATACCATTAGAAGCGGATGCTATTAATCTAGAGGAATCTGCACCGTAAGTTTTTACAGTATAATCAATAGTCATTGTATTGCCTTTTGACTTACTCATCTTCTGTTTGTTTACAGTTAGCCAGCCGTTTATCCCCAACCCAATTGGCCATTTATCCTTATTGAATATAGCTACGTGAGTAAGTATGAAAAATGCTATGTGGTTAGTAATTAATTCTTTAGCTGTTACTCTAAGATCCAAAGGATACCAGTAATCAAATTCTCTTTTCATGTTATTTACTTTTTCATTAAATTTACTTGAGTCTCCTTTATTAAGAAGTATATAGTCAAATATTTCATCATTTATCTCATTTTCATCCAAATCTTTTATTATATGAGCAAAAGTATAATAAGCCATATATATAGTAGAATCACTTAATGGCTCAATTAACCAATTTTTATCCCAAGGTAATGGGGTTCCTAGTCCACCGTTTCTGGTAGCAGCCTTATCCTCCATGTTGTAAACTGCATTAATTATCTGCGCTTTAGCTTCCACTGGTCTTATATTCATTTTTTCTATCCAATCTATAGTCTTTTCTTTAAGCTGCTTATCGGAATATCTTATAAACCACTGGTTTTCAACGAGCTTTATAAGCCCATTTGCACCGCATCTGCATACTATCTCACCGCTAGTCTCATAAAAGTTTGAATATGCTGATTTAGATTTTATCAATTCTATCGCTTCATCTTTAGAATCCTTTGCAAGTTTCCCACTTAAAATGCCATTTTTATCATTCAATATCCCGTAGTTAAATTCAACTTTATAGACGTATTTTGTTGCTTCTTCTAGCCCTTTATCATCTTTTCCGAATTTGTTAATCGCTTCTTTTACTAAGTCTTCATGCCCTTTAACTTCTATTATTTTTTTAGGGTCTTTCAAATTTAGTTTATTTTTTAATTCACTATAGTAATAATAGTCAAATGGAGCATGCATCGGTACACTCATCACTATTCCAGTGTTTAAATCAGTTTTTACAAAATCACTATTTAAAATTGGGACACTTTCTTCATTTACAGGATTTATGGCTTTTTTATTTATTATTTCATTTATATTAAAATCTTCTATTTTATAAGCCCCCTTGCTCTGATATTGCAATTTTTCTGTAAACTCCTTTGAAACTACCCATTCTTCTAAGTTTGATAGCGTTATCTTCTTATATTCCCCTTTTTCATTTACCCAGATATTGCTTACTCCATAGATAGTTTCTGGTCTAAGAGTAGCAGCTGGAAGTATTAACTCTCCGCATTTGAATTTTATTATTGTAAACTCTAAAGGACCTTCACCCTCTCCTTCTGCCCTATCATGATCACCTAATGAAGTATCTTCTCTAGGACACCATACAACAGGATGATCTCCTTGCGTTATGTATCCAAGTTCTCTTAACTTTCTAAATTGCCATTCAACAAATTTTGAGTATTGTTTTGTGTAAGAAAGTATGAAATTTCTTCTCCAATCCATTGAAGCTCCAATAAGATTAAAATCGCTTTTATACGTCTTTCCAAAAAATAAGCCAAGCTCTAGCGGGTTTTCAGCAAATTTATTTATGTCTTCTTCAGTAGCACCCTGTCTTTTCATTATTTCTATAGCTTTTGGATCGCTATTCTTTAATCTTAAAGACATCCCTGCCATTGGTCCACCGGTCATATGAAAACCCTGTGGGAAAAGTACCTCTTTGCCGAGCATCCTTTGGAATCTTGCGAATATATCCGCTCTTACCCATGTGTACATGTGTCCCGTATGCAATCTGCCATCAGGGTACATAACAGGAACTGTTATAAAGAACTTTTCTTTTTTTTCATCAACATTTCCTTCATACAGGTGTTTTTCTTCGTAAATTTTTCTCCATTTTTCTTCTATTTTTTCAGGCTCGTATTTTGGCATAAACAAAGAAAAATCTGCTCATTTTTATACTTTTTTTATTAAATATGCTAACTATAAAAATAATTAAACAAAAGTTTATTAATAAAAATGCAATTAAAGATTAATGGTAGAGGGAATAGAAGTAAAGAAAGACCGAGATATAATAGGCTGGTATAATCAAATATTAATAAAATCAGAGATGGTTGATTTTTCTGCTGTTAAAGGATTTGCAGTTTATCGTCCATATGGTTATGAAATGTGGGAAAGGAGTGTAACTTACCTAGATTCTAAGTTTAAATCTATTGGGGTTAAAAATGCCTATTTTCCTTTACTTATCCCGGAAAGTATCCTTTCAAAGGAAAAAGAGCATATTGAAGGATTCAATCCAGAGGTTGCTTGGGTAACTATGGGCGGTGATAATAAGTTAGATGAAAGACTAGCAATACGCCCGACTTCAGAGACAATAATGTATGATAGTTATTCAAAGTGGATAAAAAGTTATCGTGATTTGCCTTTGCTAATAAATCAGTGGAATACAATGGTTAGATGGGAAACGAAGGAAACAAGATTTCTTTTAAGAGGGAGAGAAGTTCTATGGCAGGAGGGCCATTGTGTTTTTCGTACAGAAGAGGAGGCAGATAAAAATGCAATAGAAATATTAAACTTTTATAAACAGTTTTTGGAGGAGATGTTAGCAGTTCCAGTGTTTGCTGGGAGAAAAAGTGAGGGAGAAAAATTCAAAGGGGCTCTTAAAACATACACATTAGAGGCAGTTTTACCAAATAATTTCATGTCGCAAGCTGCTACTTCACATAACTTGGGGCAGAATTTTTCAGTACCTTTTGATATAAAATATCTAGATGAAAATAATAATTTACAACACCCATTTCAAACTTCTTGGGGAATATCAATGCGTTCTCTCGGCGTGATGGTTCTTGTACATGGAGATGATAATGGCCTAGTTCTTTCTCCGCATATCGCACCTTATCAATGCTCTATAATACCCATACTAAAAGAAGAAAAGGATAAAGTTTTGGATTATTCAAGAAAAGTTGAAAAAAGGTTAAAAGAATTTGGAATTAGGACTATTCTATTTGATAGAGAAGATGTATCTGCCGGATGGAAGTTGAATGAAAGTGATTTAAAAGGTATCCCGTTTAAGATACAAATCGGAAAGAAGGAACTAGACTCTAATACTATATATATAAAAACAAGGATAAATAAAGAAGCTTTTTCCATAGCTTTTAAGGATTTAGAAAGAATGACTGAAAAACTAGAGGAATTTCATGATTTTCTACTTTCAAAAGCAAAGAAAGATGCATATTCAAGGATAAAGGATGGAAAATCTAAAGAGGAATTCGTAAAGGCCATTAAGGATAGCTTATATATCGTAAAGGCTTCATGGTGTGGTGAAATTGAATGTGAGAATGAGATAGACAATGAAACCGGCGCCACGTCTAGACTCATACCATTGGAAAAGGAGGAGCTAATAAGCAAAGAATGCATCTTTTGTGGTAAACCCGCAAAATTCAATGCTTACTTCGCTAAATCTTATTAAAATGGACTCAATAACATATTATAATGCTATAAAAGACAGTTACGGCAGACTTTATTTTGATGAACAAATCAAAAAAATACGTTTTTTGCTTTCAAAATTCGATATTCCTGAATATGCCGAAATACTAGATGTAGGTGCGGGCCCAGGAATACTTGAAACTGTTATGACAAAAAATAGGATAACAGCTATTGAACCATCGGATATGGCAGACATTATCTCGCAAAGAAGACTTAGTAACGTTTCTATTATAAGGAAAAAAATAGAAGATTTTAATACTAAAAATAAATTTGATTTTGTATTCTGTGTTACAGTTCTTCAAGATATAAATGAAGTAGAACGTGAGAAGGTAATAGAAAAGATGTTTTCACTTACAAAAGAAGGAGGTTTCACTATTATCTCCGTTTTAAAAGTATCTGGTATTGACCTTTCGATTTTGAAGCCCATAGAGAGCGGCGAAGTTGAAAATGATAGGTATTTTATATTCAAAAGATAAACTCTATATAAAATTTTGTCTTTATTTGACAAGAAAGCTTTTTAAGTTTGAATTTCCACATCTATATTAAGATAAATCTTATTTGGATTTATATGGAGGTTGATTATGTCAGGTGTAACTAAAGGTGAAAAAATAGACGCAAGAACAATAGTTGGTAAAACCGTAGTTGGAAAAAGTGGTAAGAAAATAGGGGTTGTACAAGATCTCATATATGAAGTAAGAACAGGAGAATTGGTTTATCTAGCAATAAAGAATCCTACTTCGTATGCTAATACTTTTCAGTTTGAAAAAAGTGATGAAGGCTTTGAAGAAATCCCCTACAGTGCAGTAATATCTATAGGTGATTTTGTAGTTGTAGCAGAAGAAGATATAATATAACCAATAAAGTTATCTGTAAGTAATTATTTAATAACTGTGAGAGCGTTTAATTCTATTAGTTGTAGAAATTGAAAGTTAACCCGTTTTTAACATAATAGTTGCATTTTATGATTAAAGTAACCAAAATCCTTTAATAAGTAAAAATATCTATTTGTATCATGGAAACTAAACATATACAGGATAAAACATTGGAGAAATTATTATCCTCAGATAGGTGGAGCTGTAAGGGGCACTTTACATTTGAAGAAGTCAATAAAACCATACAGAATTTCTATAAAGAAGTAGGAACGAAACGAGCATTGAAATTTTCAGAATATTTAGCTAATTATGTTAATGATATTAAGGAACTTGATAAAGTTCAAGGGACATTGCAGGATTATGGTATTATTCTCTACAGTAGTGGTATAGTTGGCAGAGGGCTAAAAGAACAGGGCCCTGGGTTAGTAATGAAAATCACAGTAGATTCTATCTTGCGCGCTCTTGAAGGAAAAATATCTGCTAAAGGGTACAAAACAACTATTTATGAAGCAGAGAAAGAACTTGTAGATGAATATTTCGATGACTTCTAAGGAACATATTATAATTTAATTTGGGATTTAATTATACGCCCCATTGAACAAAAAAGCCTAGGGCGAGAATCGGACTCGCGATCTTCTCCTTACCAAGGAGACGCTTTACCACTGAGCCACCTAGGCATTTTATAAATAGTTTTAGATATAATCTATATTATATTTAACCTTATTTTAATATCCTTCTAAAAATTAATTTCATCTATTAATATAAACAAAAATATTTAAATAGCTTATAAAACTATAATAACGAATGGGAAGAATTAGGGGTAAGGAAATAAGGAATGCAACTGTAGATATACTTAGAGGTTATAAAAATCTATTTACCGATGACTTTGATAAAAATAAAGTGGTTTTGAATAAGATAATCTCCGCCAATAAAAGAAACAGAAACAAGATTGCAGGTTTTATAACTAAACTTGCAAAGAGAAAGGCAATAGAAGAGTTTATAATAGAGCATTCATCAAAGTAATCTGCTTTTTTCTAGCGAAGATTTTCCTTGTGGAATAAGTTTGTCAATGTAATCTCTATTAATTTCAAATCCATACTTTTGTGCAAGCATCCTATTTATTTTTCTGATTATTTCATCTCTTTTTTTATTCCCAGGTTTTAGTAAGAAGAACGTTTTATTTATTTCATATGGTGTTACTTCTATTTTAACAGTTTCCTCATCAAACGTGAAAGAGAGATATATACCAAGCCGTGCATTTTTTATGTATTCTCTTTTTCCTTCAATATAAAAAGCCCCTTTTTTAAGAAATTCACCTGAAGGCGGGTTCTTAGTAACCTGTTCCGGTTTTACAAAGTAAACATCTAAGTTAGTTGCATTGGCCTTCCACGCCGAAGAATAAGACGCTATCATAGAGGCCATCTCCTCCATATCCTTTTTTTCTATTCTTTGACTACCTGCTTTAATAATACCAAAAGGGCTGCCGAATATATCTGCATGCCCGACAAGATCATTTTTTTCAAGGTGTTTTTGTATTAAAGATTCATTTTGGTTTACATCCTTTCCTATAACACATAGTTTTCCAAGGGATGTTGTGAAAAATCTAAATTTTGTGTACCATTCATTTCCAGTTATTACTTTTAACTTTTTTACTCTATCTATTTTATTAGGTATCTTTTGGATATTAACTTTTTTTAGTCTTTTTGCCTTTTCATAAAAATTAGATAAAGTGTAGCGTAAATCATTAGTTATGTCTATTTTTAAGTCCTGCATCTGTGAGGGAGATATCTCCTTGCCGTTTACTTCAAATCCCCTACTTTTAAGCTCCCGAATCCGCTCATTTATCTCTTTTGAAGAATCTCTAAGAATAGCTATCGCATTTTTTATCTTTTCATAGTTCTCATTTATGTAATCTATGTATTTTTGATATTCATTTACTCTTTCTCTGGCCTTGTTTACTTCTGCCTTTATTGGATTATAGCTTTTCTTGTTTTCACCATTTTCAAAAAATGCCTTTACTGCTTCATTCACACTTGGAAAGTATTCTTTTTCGCCTTCTATATGCTTTAAATCAATGACTGATAATACCTCCTTATTTATTATATTTGGTTTATTCTCTTTTAATATTTCCGATAAATTGGTTTTTAATGCAAGGATCTCTGATGAAGAAATCTCATTAGTTTTCTCGGATTTATTGACATTGGCCCTAAAACAAACTTCTTCAGCGTAATTTCCTCCAAGTGAGAAATCTATTGCAAGACATTTTACAATGCTTTCTTTTTCTGATTCTTTTATTATGTACTCAAATTTTTCAAGCATTTCTTCGAAAGAAAGCTTTTCCCCAGGAGGGTATTCATATTCTTTATTGCTTTCTATAGTTCTGCTTTCAAATTTCCGCTGGAACAATGCTCTTTTTATTTTTCCATTTTCTAAGAGTATAACATTTCCTTTTGAGAACATCTCTATAATAAGTTTGTTATTATTGGTTTCTATTTCTATTATTCTGTCGGAATTATGCATTGATATACTCATTTTTTTCCCTTTTAGTGCACTTTTAAGTAATGATGTAAACCCAAATTCAACGCTATCTGTGGGTTTCTCATTTTGCAAGCAAATATAACTCCCAGGTATTATCTTAAGCCAGTATTCTCTGCCGTTATAAATAAGAAAATAAAGTTCATTCTTTCCACTTTTTATATTTCTTATGAAACCATTATTTATGTAGGAAATTTCATCTATTAGCTTTTTTATATCAAGTGATGTTAAACTTTGCATGATTATTGATTGAAATTTGTTTGAATTGCAGATTTTATACTATCTATCTCATTTTCAAATGCGCTTTTTCTTTGTTTCAATACCTCTTCATTCATTTTGTCATATATGGGCCTTATAAACTTTGTAACTCCCTTTGTCCATTTATTCAAATAGTCTACTAGGATATCATTTACTAACTGGACTTGGACAGTTCCAGTTTTTGCTTTTACTTGTTTTCCATCTTTTACTGCCATAGTTTCCTGTATATTTCTATAGTCAAGGTTTACAGTTATTCTGTAAGCCATGTAATCATCTATAACCTTCATAGCTATCCATTTTATTACGTAATTTGGGCCAGAAAACTGAATATAGTTAGTTTCTCTTACTGAATATCCTGTTGAAGTGAAAACTTCTCTGAGAAAATTGTAAAATTTTTGTTCATCTAATATACCTTCATACTGTATTGTAGTGTTTCCCATTGGTATTATTTCCATATACTTTTTTAGATGCTATCCAAATTTAACTCTTTCTTAAGCATTTTTAATACCTATAAAATTACCAGAAAATTATCAAGGCTACCAATGCTATGAAAATCTCTATTAATGTTAAAAATGCCGTTATTTGCCATTCTTTATATCTCCCAGTTCTCATAAAAATATGAGTTAAAGAGTATATTTTATTTCCATAAACAGATTTTAATCTGCCATCTTTCTGTATTAAACCCCAAGAACTCGCATGGAATCTTTTTCTGGCTTTTAAAAAGAACTCAATTATCCAAGGTATAAGTAATATAATAACAAATAACTGCATTTTACCGATTATGGCAACTACTGCAACAGCTGCACCTACTAGGTAAGTTAAGCTATCTCCAGGTATTATCTTCGCAGGGTATTTTCCGTAGTATAAGTATCCTAATAAGGCGGCAAAAATTATGGTTGAAAGCGCAAACCCATTATAATGCTGGATATGGTAGGCCATTATAGAGGATGCAGCAAATACTACCAAACCCATTTGAATTGCTATCCCATTTAAACCTTCAAGCATATTGTAAGAGTTAGATGCGAATATAACCCCCAAAGGTATTAAGAATATAATATATAGTACAGGATTAATTGTGATGTTTCCTATAAAAGGTATATAAACCGTGCTGCCAAAAAAGAAAACCATTAAAGGTATAGCTCCAATTAATGTCAATAGTGGTTTTTGCCACTGTCTTATACCTCCATTGAATACAGAATAATTTTTTGCCATCCTTTTTATGTCCTCTTTTGAGGTTCTTATCTTTCCTCCAGATATATCATCAACGAATCCGATTAAAGATATTATTATAATTGAAGATAAACCAAGTAGAAGAGCTTCTGGATTTAAGTTAGCTTTTATTACATAATTAAAAGCTGATATTAATGCCATTACGCCTGCAAATAAACCTATTATTATCAAAAATCCGCCACTAGATGGCAGAATTGGTCTTTTCAATTTATTTATATCCTGTGCTACTAAACCAGCTCTTATTAGTAAAGGTATTATGAATCTACCACTTATTAAAGTAGCTATCCCTGCTATGACTGCAGAAATTAAAATCTCTAATAACATTCAAATCTTTGTGTTTTTATATATTTAAGTTTTATATTTGCAGTACTTCTTAATTTGTATATCCGTTAAAGCCCTGTAGTGTAGCGGCCAAGCACGAGGGCCTTTGGAGCCCTAGACACCGGTTCAAATCCGGTCAGGGCTATTTCTGATAAGGGATAATGCTAAGTATTGAAAAGTGTACGCATTATATGTAAATGTTCTTAATAGGATATGAGAGCCACACCTAAAAAGATTAATGGCACACATTACTAATAATATTTAATATCTCTTTCAAGGTTTCTTTATCTAATGGTTAGTAGTACCAAGTTTCCGGGCCATCTCCTCAAGTTTTTTGTCGTCGGCTTTTTCTTTCACAGGCATATTCACCAGAAAACCGCTGTACCACTGCAAATCCACCATTTCCTTCAATTTTGAGTAAGTATCTTGGTCCACAGAATTGGATTTCACATTCTGAACCGGGAAAAGTTTTATATGATTGTGTTCTACAGATACTCCAGAAACAACTACCATCGTTCTTTCAGCCGGCAGGTTCTTGTCAAGCATCTTGCTTACCACTTTCACAGTATTCCACAGGCTGGTATATGCATAGTCAGGCATGTCGAATATGTACCCGCCATAGTGTTTTTTCGTGGTCACGATAGTCTGTCCCTCAACTAGCGGAAAAACGTCCAAAAATGCTATATTATCTTCATTCTCATAAATCTTATAACTCTTGATTTCTCGACTCACTATTTTGCAGAATATACAGTCCATACAAAATAGAAAAGACGTTTGTTTATAAGTTTTGTTGTGTCACGTGTCTAAACACATGTCTATCGACC
>CAZXLU010000034.1:0-11184 GCA_964641875.1 Candidatus Woesearchaeota archaeon
GAGCATCTGGCTTTTAACCAGGTGGTCGTGGGTTCGATTCCCACTGGGCCCGTGACACTTTCCGTAACGAGCCCTACTTCTTTATATATTTCCAATACACGTTCGTTCATGGGTTTCAAAGCACTTTACACTGATCTCAAAAAAGATGAAAAAGTGGGAAGATGGTGTGGCAATTTGCAGCGGGGAGGCTTGATCACAGCTGATGTTTACCTCAGAACTCTCGGATTGTACTGTAGAGAAAATAACACAATGCCTGGACAGATACTGCAGGATGCAAGATAAGGCAAGCTCCGCGACGATTTCATGGATTTTGTAGGTGTGCTGGAGAAAAAGGGTAGGATGGGGCCTATAATACCAGATTCAAGAGAATGCTCAATTCATGGTGCCAGTTCAACAAGATCGATGCGGGCCTGAATGGGTGAAGTTCAGCGGGTCGGGAATCGCAAAGTCTCTCGCCAACGAGGCCTCGCCCACACAGGAAGAGGTATCTGCAATTCTCAGGAATGCCACGATCAGGGGAAGGGCTATTATCGCCCTCCTGGCATTTTCCGTAAACGTCAATTTTAATATCCACTCGCAGCTATACAATAATGCCTTCAATCCCTTCCAATCCTCAGGATCGAGTGATAGTTTTCATAGACGGCTCTAATCTTTTCTGGGGACTGAAATACTACAATAAAGACCATGGAACAGATTTCAGAATTGATTATGAAAAATTAAGAGACTTTTTTAACGACTCTAGAAGATTGATTAGGCCCTACTACTACGGTTCAACTGATGTGCCAATAAACCCAAAACAAGCGAATTTCTTGGACTTCTTAAGATTTCACGGATTTCAAGTAGTAACAAAGCCACTAAAGGCTAGAGAAGACAGCGCAGGCAGACTTATTAAGGCAGAAAAGGGGGCAGACGTAGCTATGGCTACTGACTTCCTTTCGCTAGCGTGGGAAGACGCTTATGATGTTGCAGTTATGGTATCTGGTGACGCTGATTTTGTAGGAGCCGTTGAAAAGGTCAAAGCGAAAGGTAAACGAGTCGAGATTGCTTCTTTTAGCATGACACTGAGCGGAGATATGAAAAGAGCAGGTGATAGATTAATAGTAATTGACGATATCATCGATAAAATAAAACGAGTATAATGCAGGAAAGTTATTCAATTTTCGAGTGTTTTAAATGGTCAAAGGACCCACCCGAAACCTTATCTATAGCAGTAGTAGTAGAAGTTTATACAAATACTTTTTCATTAAAGGTTCTGTCAAGTCTAAGGTTGACGGTTATATCTGTCAAAAGTCGGTTGATGGAACGCTAATATAAATACTCTAAATCGGTTGGATTATTATGGCGAATGGACAAGACGTGGCAAAGTACTTCAGGAGGAAAGGAGACCAATGGACAGCAATTTCGGGAAGCGTTGAAAGTCATTTAAGAAAGAACGGAAGACAAGGAATGAAGGCTGAATTTGAGGGTGACCCAGATTTCTATATCGTTTGTAAATATCTCAAAGAAGTAGGAGAAATCCAACTCAGATCAGATGTTGCAAAATCCCTAGAAGAGTTGGTAAGTGCAACTTTTGGCTTCGTGGTTGTTGGTTCGATTGATATTCTAATTGGAGCAATAGTCGAGGCTTGTGGGGATAGGCCATTGGGAGATCAATTATTAGAAGGCGCAGGAGCAGTAGCTGTCATAGGGCTTATTGGACTCGCTATTGGAGCATTGTTTTCGAAATAAGAACTCCAAATCGGAAATTGAATAGAAAACCCGACCCCAAAACTCTTGGGAGTGGATAGGATCTATCTTAATACTCAATAAATTATCAGTTGTCATTATGGAAATTGATGCTATTTACGAAGGAGACAACTTGGGGGTAATGAGTAGATTAGAGATAGGTCTTTTTAGGCGGTGTAAGCTCATTCTCAAGGTTCATGAAATAATTGATATCACATACTATCCTGTTAAGACTGACTGACTTAAGACGCAAAATGGGATCTTTTCTCCCAGTTGGATATTCCACATTTTCTTGACAGACCCGAACTACTTTATCTGCTTGATAAGATATATCAACAGCATTAAAGAACAATTGATAATAGTTCCCTTTACTGACCGCATTGGACCAATTCTCAAAGTCATCCGGTATAATCAAGTTTCTACTATAAAGCCATTCACTTTTCGATGAAAGCCCTATAGCAAGAAATGCCTTCTTTGACATATTCTTGTTGTAATATAAATAAGAAAGTACAATAAAGTAATGTTTAGGTTCTCCGGAATCAGGGACCGGGCGACCATCCAGATCACACGAGGTTCTAATTATTTCACCTTTGTTTAGGGGCAGTCCTTTTAGTTCTTGGCAACGACTCAACCTATCTTCCTTCTGTCATCAACTCTGTTTCAGGAATATCCTCAGTATTTCTTTTAGGGTTAGTAATTGAAAAAATTTTTCCTTTATTTCTTACACTATCCATTGCCATAGTGAATGTAGCACTATTTGGTATTTCATATTTCGATTTCCGTTCTATTGAAAGGACAATCTCTAACAATAATCCATCTCTATCCTTGACTTTTGTCGTCGAAGGATCGAAGATTTCTGAAAGACCTTTTTTGATTTCTTTTTTACTCCGCATTTATCCACCCAATTTGTTTTAAGTTATCCCAAATCTCACCGAGCTCACTTTTGCCAAATTTAGTTACCTTTTTCTGCATTTTATTGTAAACGGATTCTTTGTTGTAACCCATTCTAACCAATAATAGTATGGATGCAGCACCTTCCAACCATTTCATATCATCTTTATGAGGTTCTAATGTGCTTAGTATATCCTTGAAAGTACTCTCGATGTTATCATTAGCGAATCTCAGAGTCTCAGTATGTTCAAAGTCCGTTATGCTATATGCGTTTCTAGTTAGGTCAGTGGAATAGGGGCCATATAGATAAAAGTTGAATAAGTAACCAAGGTTGATCTTCCTGGACTGGACAATATAAACGAACTTTTGTATCTTTAATCGATCCTCGAAACTCCGAATATCAAAGCTCTTATACAATCTTTTATAGAGCCCAGCCAGTATTTTTGGTTCCATTCGTCATCTCTCCTGAACCCAAATTTCTATAATAGATAACTTTGAATCAACTGAAAATAGCCAATATTCGCTCATTCTAACCCCTATGTGTCATTAATATGTCACACTTAAATCTTATCTATGGTATATGGCTATAACGAATGCGGGTTCTCTACTTTACTCACTAATTTTAATATTTTTTTGTAACTGGTATCAATCGATTTTGACAATGGTTTTCATCCACCGTAGACTTGACAGAACCGAACGGATAGTGTGTTAAGCAATTCAGAGATGCGACCATTTCAATTATGAACTGCTGTTTGAGAAATGTCATTTTCTGGGTTAATAGAACTTCTCTTATATGATAAACTTGTCCCAAATCCATGATGTACAATACTGAGGGGGTAATGGAGGGATGATGTTATGAAGAGAATTGCGAAAGAAGAAAAGTGATGTGGAAGGGACAGATAGGCAACAACAGAAAAGGTTTCTATGAACTTCTGGAGAAGTTGAGAACGATAGAAAGCAGCAACTCCGATTCTATAGCTGGAGTGTTCATCAATCCGACGGGTACATATCACATGCCGATACAACACTTCCTGGAAACGAATGGATATGCGGTGTACTACATAGATGCAAGAGTGACAGAATCTGCAAGAATGGTATCAAATCTAGGAAAAGTGAAATCGGATAAGGTTGACGCGCACCTTCTGGCTTCAGCTCCATGGGATAATGAAAAGTCGATGGATAGGAAACCTCACGTGCGCGATAATGCATCAGCCCTCACTAGACTTCTAGAGAGCGTAAAGAAGAATGTGACAGAGATAACTCTGCAAGTCTCCCGATCCGGCTATGGGTAAATACTGCTTGCAGTGTGGTTGGCCCCTGGATTACAGTGAAGCCAAGCTATTGGATGATAGAGTCGAAAAGGTCACGTCTGCACACAGGACGAGTGATCTGATAAGCGATGAAGAGAAAGCGATTCTTGAAACATATCAATGGCTACTAAAGACGAAGTTGTTGCAATATTCTTGAGATCTTTGAGGAATAAGAGAAAGTTCGAGGATCTTCGAAATGTAATAGGAAAATAAACCATTTTAAAGGATATCTTGGGTGGGAGTATATCAAGGATCTCGGAGACAAGGAAGCGATAGTGAAACTTCCAGATAAGATGTGAGTATCTCAGAGACTTTATTTAGACTGTTTTGACTCGATTATAGCTCGCTCAACTCTCTTTACGAATCTGCTTTTATCGTAGATAAGTTTTCCATCTTTTCCAGGTTCATCCAGTGTTAAATCAGTCGTTGAGAAAACGTCTATGTAATTAGGTAGATAAATCGGTTCAAACGCATCAGCCATTGTTACTCCCTTCCTACAGCTATCGAATCTAAAACTGCCACTTAATGAAAGATAATTTCTGAATCTCGATGGTTGAAGTAATTCCGAGATATCATTAGTGACCTTGAATAAGTTTCCTTTGAATTTAGGAACGTGATGTTGTCTGTAGAAAATAGCCTTAGCCCTATCGTTTCTGTCCGGAGAATTAAACTTAGCATTCATCATCATTTCCAACTTGATATCCTCACTAAACAATTCCCGTATATGCTCCTTGATAGCTATCTCAACCACCACATTCACATCCTCAATTCTGACCGCAGAATATAATTCTTTCAGCAACTTAAGAGTCTTCAATTCTGCATGTAACCAAAAAGATTCTTTTGTCTCTCCCGGGTCCTCTCCGTTTATTGTGTCTCTAGGCGCACTAGATGAAACAAGCCCACTTAAAGCTTCGATGTTTTCTACCGGATATTCTATCGATATCTTGAATTCTTCGCCACTCGCTTCTAGATTGTTCGGATCAAGAAAGACTTGATTATTCTTTATGAAATACGGATTTTTCACAGGTGCATATACTGGTCTGGTCGACCACATTTCGAGACGAGTTGGAATTGGAATTTCCAGTTTAACCGCTGGATTACCAAAGAATTTTTTTCTTAATGAGAGTCCTGCACCAAATTCAAGTTTTGACTCTCTTAAATTCACTCTCAACTCTGGATATGTTAGCTCAATTCCAGTCATCCTAATTTTAGATGCAAAATCCGTAACAAGTCCAAAAACCTCCTTTCCTATAGAATATGCTGCAATTCCATCCGAGACAAGGTTTTTTGGGTCCAAAATTATCCCCTCCTCGAAGAGATCAATTCAAACACAGGCAGTTCGAGTGCCTCATTTGTAGTCTTTTCAATTGTAAAATTTCCCGTATTTAGTTCAGGGTAGGCGTGAATATCTAAGTCAAAATAAACCAGTGTTAAGCTGACCTCCATGCTCTTCTCTATAACTTCTATTGCTTGAAGTGGGTTTATTAGTGTAATTCTTTGACTCTTCATTCCCTCTAGCGATTTTGTCCAGCTTTGAAATTGCTTAGTTGCAGACAGGACAGTCATTATTGAATCTGATATCGAATTATTTAGATCATCTACAAAATCTGGATTAGAAGCCTGTGCCTTTCGCATATCTTTTGAGAAATCATTAAGTTTCTCTTTGAGTCCCTCAACATCTTCGTAGTTTCCCTTTTCAAATTTCTGGAGATTTGTTAAAATATCAACCATGAAGTCAAGCAAACTTGAATATACAGGATAGTCTATTTTCAACGACTCGAGCTTGTCGCTTATCACTGAAAGCAGATGAGTGCTTTCTTCCTTAAATACATCTTTAAATTCTATCTTAGAATCCTTTGCTGGAAGGACATAAAGCAATGCGGCTCCGGGCCCATTATTTGTTATCTCTATTTTAGAATCGACTGATGGAACTAACTGATCTTTCCTAAACTTGATTTTAACATTTTTTGGCACGTCAACTAATCTGAGGTCTGGACGGATTAGTTGAAGTTTGAATTCTCGTTTAGTTTCAAACTTCTCTTTATCTCTTCTCAATCTTACCTCTATAGATATGACAATTTCTTTGAAATTATCAACAAGAACTTCTGAGGTCAACACAAACCCAATATAACCATTTTCAATAACTCCTCTTATCTCGACAGCACAGTCGCCTTGAGATAATCTTAGATCCTCTTCTTTAGAGTTGTAAATATGTTCAAAGGAGATGCCTGTTTCCCCTTGAATTAGGACCCAGTCCAGTATGTAGTCTTTATCCCATAAGATATGGCAGGTAAAATTCTGTCCTTGAAGTCCAAAAGGAGGCACGTAAATGGATCTCAAAGGTCCTGAGTCTTTATTTTCATAAGACCTTTTCATGAAAAATTATAATTTTGAGGCATATAAAATTTCTGGACTTTCTTTGTTGTCATAACTCATGAAACATATAACTCATGAAACATATTGTACTACGTTGAGTTCGACCTGCAATTGAAATCTTATCGCCGGCCCCAACTTCTTATCCAAGGGGTATCGTTTCATATATTCCTTAAGAGCTAATTCGTCTTGAGAAATCTTCATAAACTGGCAAATGTACCTTTTATTGAAGACAAAATCATGGTATTCTCTTTAACGGAAGAGCAAATAAAAAACCTGTCGAAATGGAAAGACACTTTGTCTAAACCGGGACTATTAGCTGGTATAGTTCAGTGCAATTGGCTGCGAAAACATTTAGCAACATACTTTCAGGTGCTAGTTTTCAATCGGGTGGAAGACTTACTTCTACCCAACTAGACGAATTATTCAGTCAAATGAGAATTGCGGCACATAACCGTAACTTGAGTAATAAACTGTATAATGATAATGGAATTGACGAGTTCAACTCGAGACTAAGAAAACTACTCTTTTCTGATAACCCCCTTCAGGACAGAATTGAACAATTTGTCGAGTTGACTGGAATAAGGGAAGTAACATTTTCACATTTTTTAAGTCTTAATGATTCTAAAGAATATCCGTTCTTTTCCTGGGAAACTTACGGTGTCTTATCCCTCTCACATGAACAAGAAGAAGCAGCATTGGGACAAGCACTTGCTGAGCACTCAATTCGTAGTCCGACAGATTATAGTACTGACACGATTAATTATCTTATACACAAAGTGGCCTTTCGTGAAGTAAAGAACCTGCTTGATGTGGAAGCTTATCCACTTGTAAATTACGTTCTATGGGGTGCCTATGATCCAGGAATATACTCAGAAGATCACCCAGGTGTTTCGACAGTGACCCCTCGAAAGTGAGCTTTATGAACCTATAAAGAAGTGGATAGAATAATTGAAAGAAGAAAATAGAGCAAAAAAAAAATGGAGTTTCATCGACAGTCTTTGGACCGTATTTATATCAAACTGTTCGAAAAGCTGGTGTCTTCATTGACTCCGAATATTCAACAACAAGAAAATTACGGAACTAAGCTCGTTCATCACTTTGACCTTGGTCTTCCTGAAAAAACACAGACCTCTTATAGAGTTCATATTCAGCAGTGCCTTTTACTGGGATGACCCTTTTTAAGTTTCCGTCAAAGTTAGTTTTTACGTCTGCGGCAAGATAATAGATTACCCACTCTGGGGAAATAGAGTATGACGCACTAAAAAATGCTTTATGTCTGAATTGTCGTTTTGATACTCTATAAATCCTCACATGAGCCGTGTGTAATGTGTGTTCTTGGCTTATTTCGTATGTTGAAAATTTGACAGTAACTAAAGAAACATTTGTTGGTCTAGACCTTATAATTGAATTAACCACGAAGATTCTAGTTGGAAGTGCCATAATAAGGGCAATCATTGCAGAAACCATAATATTGACGTAAGGACTATTCGGGCCAGTTAAATGAATTAAGTACAAGAGTATACCAAAGGCCGAAGCAAAAGATATCGCATCTAAGTAGGTAAAATGACCAGTGCCATTTTCCCAACTTATGACTGTACTAATCTCCGTAGGTTCAACTTTGTGGTCCGGATGAATCACCGAATGCACTGATTCTTGAGTACTGTCAAGCACTTCATTCGTATTATTTGAAGTATTCTTGCAGATGCTACAAGTGAAAAATCTTACTGTTCTTTCCAATTTCGGTGCCAATCGCCCAGCGTATGCTCCCGGTATGATTGTTAAAATGCTTAAAATTGTGAATATACCCCAAACAAAAAGTATGTTTTGATATAACACGCTATCATTGATGAGGAAGGGAGTGGGATTAATTTGGGCTGTTATCGCAAAATACAAGAAAATCGCACTGATTGTCAATTGTAATATGGCTATAATTGCTGTTGCCAAAAGGGTGTATGAATGCATCCTCTCTTCTTTGCCATAACGTTCAATAAAGTGCGGATTAGATCCAAATAGGATATCCAAGAACCTTTTTTTCATATCAATGGTGTCAAACGGACTCGGTTTTTTGGCCTTCTTCAAAGCTTCATTTAGTTCTTTATTTCGTTTGTATATCATCTTTCACCTTTATGCTGCTTCATCACGTTGCCTTTGAGTTATATCTGCTGAGTCTTAAACATTTTCACTGGAAAAATCATAGTCAATGACCTATCATCAGTTGCTCAAATTACATCTATTTAGTAGCTCTAACCCAAATACATATAAAAATAAAAATTTGGAATATAAAAACACTTATATGGATTGCTAAGGAGAATTGAGAAATTAGGGTTCTTTAAATACTCACAATCTCTGAATCAATACCTAAAAAGGGGATGTATTCGAGATATGATATTTAAACACCCAAAACAAAAGTTGGTAATTGCACACGTCGTACCAAGCTTCTTTTTTGTCATAGATCATGGTTAATTTAGGCTCATTCAGCATCTAACATTTTCTTTGCCCTTTCTATTAGATCTGTTTGTCTTGACTTTAAAATATCCGAAGTCCATGAATCATAACTAGATATTTCCTGAGTTATTTTGAATGAGGTGCCCTTCTCCTTGAAATATACTGACTTCTTTTTGGAAAATTCTAAGTTTCCTGCCTTAGAATTTTTCCCACCGCTAAGTAATACTAGATTTCCAATCTTATTCGTCCACTCCTTCCTAAAATCTTCAGTAAAGTCAATTTTCCATTGACTTCCATCTTCTGGTTTTTGTGGGAGTATGTGCTCAACAGTTACGGCTCCGGAATACCCATGAAACGTGGCCATTTCCCACCTCTCCTTGTCTATTCGTAATAAAATATATTTTGCCAAATTGCCACCATAGGTGTGATAAAAATCTGAATTACCAAGTTTTTCCTCTATTAGACTTTTGAACTTTGCTTTATCAATCCTTAGTTCCCGATCGACCGCAACTCTGTCGCTTTTCTCGACTGATTTCAACACTTCATTGAGACTAGTGATTCTTTCAGTCGGGGAACTACCAGATAGCCAATCGAACAAAACCTTCTTTTCAAGAAGTTTCAAAAATTCGTATGATGGTATTACACTCCCATATTTTTTAAGGAAAGTCAGAAGAACTGGTATCCAATCATTAAATGGAATATACTTAAACATTAGTCCAACGAGGACTTTATAATCATTCTTTCCCTCCTCTGACGGTATCTCTAATTTACCTTCTATTATTCTTTCCTTGTATATATCAGATATCTCTTTGACGTAGTCAATAAATGGAGAGCCTCTTTTTATTTTCAGATCGTTCTTGAGGATTTTGTTTGTATACTCATAATAAATTCCTTTTCTAGCCTTATCTTGCAAAAACATTGTCCGTATGAATGCAATGACATTTTCAAGTTCTTCTCGTCCAATGTCTTCCTCTATTCCAGTCCAAAGTTCTGCCTTTATTTTTCTCTCTTCATCATCTTTGATAGCCCCCAAACTGTCACTTTTTAGCAAGTCGGATGCAGACAAACTTAAGCCCCTAGCATTCATTACCGTGAAGAGTTTGAAAGCAGAAAAAGTATCATTGGCCACAATATACACCACGGTGACTTTATTTAAAATGAACTTGACAAATTCACTAATCTTATTCTCATCTGGATTCATTTTTGAATTAAATGCTAGAATCGCTTCATAAATGTGATAAATCGGGTCATCTTGGTCTTTATAATTTACCTTCTTGTTTTCGAAATCCTCCACAAAACTCTTTGTGCCATCCATCTTGTAAATATATTTTGAAAATATGGCTTTGAGATCATCCCAAGGTGTGACCCTCATGACACACTTAAGGTCTTTCCACTCATCTCCTTCTTGATAAATATAGCTCATTATCTTGTTCTTCAAGGAGCTGTTATTAGATTTGTCCCTTATCGTGGCCAGCAGAATAGTTAACGAGGTTAATCTCTGCTGCCCATCTACAACTTGGTAAGTTGTTTTGCCTTCATCTTTCTGTAAAATGAAAGAACCGATGTAATATTGGTCGCTTTGACTGTTATTAGCATCATTTAAGTCATCCAATAATTGTTGAAATTGTTCCGTGGTCCAGCTAAATGGTCGCTGATATAAAGGTATTATAAATGAGAACTTATCACTGAAGATTCCACCCAAATCTGTGTCATGTGCTTCGATTTCTTTATCCACATAGATTACATCAACTTGTTTTATAAAAATTTTCCAATGAACAAAAGGTTGTTTCAATTTTACTCTATGATTTCCCATATCTCACTTTTGAAGTTATCAAAGGTGAAAAGATTGAGTTTTACTTTGGCAAGAGTAATAATACATAGATAGAGTTTCTACTGCAATGCCTACTTTTGATGAAGCTATAAAGAAAACCAAAGAACTTTTTCGAGAGGGTTCGGAAGATAAAAAAAAACACGAAGAAGAATTTATTGACCTATATCGAAAAAGATTCAGCTATGAAAACCTAGAGGATTTTGAAGAATTCTTTGAATTTGACATAAATAGGCATTGGGATCGCGTTGACCAAAACAAACCAATGGTGTTGAAGCGATTTGACCAATTCAAGAAGGCGATAAAATATATACTGAATGAAAGAGTGCCAATAGAGAAGCGTATAGAAGAAGTCTTGGAAAGCGATGGTAAATTTAATGCGAAGAATGCGAGTTGGGTATTCTATATTCCATTTTTTCTGTAGTTTATCCTAAGAAATATGTAATATTGAATGGACGAATAGTCAAAGGTTTCAACGATATACCAAAATCTAGTTTCAACATCATATCAAAAAGAAACTGAAAGATCTCATGGAATTCAACATAATAGCCAGGAATGGGAGTAGTAAAGGAATAAAAACCAGTTGACTCCCCTGGGAGAGAGGGTCAG
>CAZXLU010000035.1:0-10612 GCA_964641875.1 Candidatus Woesearchaeota archaeon
TTATATTAGCGCCATCAATGGGTTTTTTGTTTATTGATACGCCATAAGCTATCCAAATCATGTTTCCGAATATGCCAAGGAGCCAACCGTAAACATTCTTTCCTCCCAGAAATAAAATGCCTACTCCAGTAAAGGTAGCGGCAATCCAACCAATAGATTGCTCGAGTTGTTTTTTGTTCATATACTTCCTATGCCGGAGCCATCAAAAACCAATCTATCCACCAAAACCGTGATCTTTTAATTTCTATAATTGTACCATCGAATCCATCTCGTTTAAAATCCAATGCCATTTCAGTTAACAATTTAGCATGACTAGTATTTGCTGCTTCAACTTTAACGTCTATATAAACCAATTCAGATTGCATTGGCGGATCTTCCGTAAATACCCAAGCCTTAACTTTTATCTTATAATGAGGCATTAACTTGCACAGTATCCTTAATTTTGTCCCAGGTATTACCATCTATATATTTACCGGTTTTTAGAATGTATTCTAGATGGCGAATTTGATCTTCTTCCTTTGCGAGTTTTTCTTCGAGCATTAATATTGTAAAACTTTTCCATCCTTGCCTTTGCAAATAATCTTCGTTACTCCATTTAGTAGATGCATTTAAACCTTTTAGAAAAGCTAAAGAATCTCCCATAATAGTAACTTTAAAATATTGTCTCCAAACATCATCTGGAATTTGCTCGATTAGTTCACAAATTCTCTTTACTGCTTCATAATGCATTCTACCAACTATTTCTCTTTTACTAACCATATTAATTACCTACTATATCACCAAGATCAATAGTGATTTTAATTTCCTTTTCAAAAGCAATTTCCAGATTCTTTATTGTCCATTTATTTTCTGTTATCTCGCTAAATATCTGCTTAATAAGTTCTGCCCTTAAGGATGAATCGGGAGCACTATCAACGTAGATATTGATAAATCCGTGCTTCCCCCACAGTTCAATATGACCTGTTCGTAAGGAAAAATGCTTAATAAATGAATAAGCTGTTAGAGCTATCTTATTAAAATTATTTAGTTTGTCCCATACCTGTTCGTAGTTGTAAACGGCTTCCGATTCTTTTATCATTTTACGCACCATTAACTATATTAACAAAATGAAATATTTAAAAATTAAGTAGATTACCAGGTAGCGAGTTTTGAGAATCTTTCTCTCTCTTCTAAATTTTCCCAATTCTCATTATCTGGAATTTCTAATATATTTACTAATAAAGTCAACTGTCCTTCTACAAAATTGTTTCTTGGTATCCCCATACGGTCGGGTTTTCCTCCGTAATCTCCTCTCGCCCACTTATTTCTTTTCCATTCATAAAGTTGGGTTAATTCCTTTCTAACTTCTTCAGGTAATAGTTTAGTTGTTTCCATTACTTAACTATATAGAATGAGTATTTAAATAAATTGATATTAAGATGTTGATTGGTTATTTATAATGTATAAAACATTTAATGCCTCAATTAATGTTCCACCTACTATTATACCAGATATAAAGTAAGAGAATTGATTTATAGTATTAATAACCAACAAGCTAGCACCAAGAAAGCTTGCACCAATTAAAGTCAAAAGAAATAATCTATTTAAATTTACACGAATTTTATCATTCATAAACTAATAAACCAGTAGAAGTATTTAAGGACACGGTGGTACATCCATTTTTAAATTTACTTTTTAGATTGCAGTTGAATTCCCAATACCATTTCTGCTTTCTCATGATCAACTGCATCTTCCCGTAATATATAATCATGATACTCTTTCAGGTTTAATCCGAGTTCCTGTCTGTCCAGAAAATCCAAATAGTATACTTCATCCGGATTACTTTCATTGCTCAATGATGCAATATAATCATTGGCTATTAAAATCCTTTCTATATCTACACCATCGGCAATGCTATTAGCGTGTACTCTTACTACCTTTCCGCGATATCCGAATGTTTGTAGTTTAAACAATGCTATAGCAAAGTACTGATCGATTGGGTCAGAAATAGCTCTCGTGTAGGATAGAAGCAGGTGCTCATTAAATCGTCTAAAAATCAGAAGGTAATATCCTTCACTGTGGAGTAGTTTTTCAGCTTCTGAATTTATTTCTTCATTGAGCAACTTTTTAATTTTTTTATTTTTATCCGAATCGTTTCCCGATAATAAATTATTCCATATCTCTTTTCTTTTATTATCCAGATTAATGGCTTCGTTAAATTTTTCAGTCATATCTGTAAATATAATTTTAGAATCATTTGTCTTTTGTTTTAATTGATCCAAATCGCAATTCTCGAGAATTAGATAAGTATATTTCCAACCCATTTGTAAACCTACATAATAATATTTGTTTTACTAACTAACATTATCTCTTTAACTTCATCGTAATAAATTTCACCAACGAGTAATGTATCACTAGTCCCATCCATGAGAACATTAATCTTCTGCTCCAATAATCTAATAAATTCCCCATAACAAATAGATTTAGTTAAAACAAATTTAAACACTTTTGGAAATTCTGGATAAACAATGTCTCTATCATGATCGAATGATTCAAGATAACCTTTTACTTCCCATTCTTTTAATTTATCAAATATTTGTTCCTTTTCCATAAACCAATTAATATTTGGAAGTATTTAAAATTTAGTTGGATTATTTTTTTCAGATATTAATCTATCTCTTATTTATCCCAATTTCTCCATCTTTTTGCTTTTGTTTAAATATTCTTCTATTTCCTTTGCCAGATTGGGATTTAGATGTAATTTTGTATTACATTTTTGGCAAACCAGAAATACATCTTTATACCGGAAATTCTCACGCTGTTGTGATAAAAATTCAGCATTAAAATCTTCCGTATTGCCACAATCACAGCTTATATGTATTGCCATACTTACTCTTAACCTACTATATGGAATAAGTATTTAAAATTTATAAACATATTCTACAAAGTGCATATAAACACTAACTGCAATATTAACAAAATTATCCTTAATAATCTTTCTTTGCTCTTCCTCTATATAGTGGTTTGAATCATAATAAAACATTCCCAAGTTATCTATTAAATCAGAATAACAAATATCGTATGTTAATGGATGTTGTTTTTTAAAGAAATTATTAAACGCCTTATCATAAGGTATTCTTGTACTTATTTTCGCACGAGCAGTCTTACGGGTATTATCATATAAATGTAGATGGGCAATATGGGCTAACTCATGAACCATTATTAACGTCAATGGACTAATGGTTTTAGCCATTCCTGCGCGAGTAAGCATTCTCCTACTTTCTCTTAAGGTATTTTTTGAAAGGTATATAGTGTTTTCATTATGTACGGTTATACCACCGAGTTTGTATTTATTTGCGTTGGGAAGGTCTATATAATCGACCCAATAAATTTGAAAACCATATTTCCCAACTATCATCCAATAAATATCCCTTTGTAAGTGAGATAAATGTGAACTGTTTATTTTCTTTAGAATTTTCATTACTACATTGCCTCAACATACCGCTTTACTATTTTAATAGCACTATAGTAAATTGTACAAGCAATAACGATGCTTAATAGATAATATAATATCATTTATTTATACTCCTTTTCTGCTTTCTCTGCTATATCCAATGGTAGCCACCAGCACTCATAGCCAAATACTTTCCTGCCATCTTCCAATTCAAATTCGGGCATACCCTTTGTTATTTTCTTTCCAATGGATATGAATGTTCCTATAAATTTCTCATGATTAATAATCACACGAGCTTTCTCACCTATACAGAAATTTTTTTCAGGACTGTATGGATAACAATTTTTTGATACCTTCATTTTATACTTCTCCCACATCCAGGACATACTGCCGGTACAAACCAATTCAGAAGTTCCATCTGATCATCAGAAAAGGTGTACCCACAGGAATGTTTATAATTTATCATTTATCTTCCTTCCCTTATCAAATAAGTATATGGTAAATGCCAATGTTATTTGACCACAAAGAAGATAGAAGATTTGTGTATATTGGGATGAATAAATTGCCATTCCGAAGAATAAGCCTGTCCAAAGTAATGTTATTCTATCCATTACTGTTAGTACGGATTTATTCACGACCATTATCTCCACCCCAATTTACTTCCGGCATTAACACTTTAAGACACTTTGCAGTTATGAGTGCATCTTCAAGGGCATTATGTGGATTTGGATTTTTAGGGAGTTCTAATTTCCTGGCAATACTATCGAGTTGGCTTGACTTCCCGGTTCTTCCGAAGTACACGGCAAATAAATCGAGCAGATGATAATCAAGTGGGTTAGAAATACTTGCTTTCTGAAATCCGTAATTTAAAAAGTAATAATCAAAAGCAACACAATATCCTGCCGGAGTAAATATTGGAGGTTCAGTGACTTTTGTAATACTATCTGGTTTTACCCAATTAACCTGTCTATCTATCCATTCATAAAATTTCTGTAATCCTTCATTGTGTGTTCTTTTGGTTGAGTACAAATAATCCAGTGTAAGTTTATGTACTTTCATAGACTCTGAATTTATTTCTGCTCCCGGAAAGGGTGTAAATTCTGTGTAAAATTTTTCATTAAAGTCTGCCATATTTACAGCACCAATACTAACAATGGAACTTTTTGCTGGGTCAAGACCGGTCGTCTCTAAATCTAAACATATAACTGTAGGGAACATTAAATAAAATATATGGTTTAATTATTTAAAAATAAGGTTGAGTTAAAAGGAATAAACATATGTTTCATTGTATTGAGTAATGTATTTCATATCCTGTACGATACTAGATAATCCCAAATAATCAGTGGATAGTTTTTCTGTTAGAGTGCCATTAAATTGATATTGACCACTAAACATTTCTCCATAATAATTATGCAATTTTAATACACTATTATTTATGAGATTCCATAGGAAGTGTGCAGTGTAATTAGTTAAATTATAAGTTGAACCATTGCTTGTCAATATAGTAATTTCGTGTAAGATATATCCAGTATATAAACTACCAGTAATATTACTCCAATTAACTAAAGCATTTTGTAAGGTTGTTAGAACAGTTAAATTGTCAAATGATACTTTGTAATAGGGAAGATTTAATGTCCCATTACTTCCTCCTGTATTATAAATATGAAAATGTAATTCAAAGTTTAATTGGTTAGTTGTATTCTCTACTAATTGTGATTCATTGGCAAAGGTATTTAGAACGCTGACAGGTATTGTATAAACCGGTAATACATGACTTTTTACCGGCTGTTTAACCTGCGCAGGGGTATATGTATAATAACTAATACCAAGCAATATTCCAACTATGAGAAATACAATGGCAACAATTTTAGCCATATGTTTAATCATTTTAATATTGTTTATTAAAATCTTTAATATCTTGTTGCTCATCTTTTTCTTTCCTCCATTTACTTAACCAGGTCTCACCTTTTAGCAGAAATCCATGGGCTTTAAATCTTGCCTTTGCGGTATCAATTTTAATTTGTTTATCAACTTTTCCATCGATATCGATAAGCATTTCATTATCATCGAACCAAACAATAACGCTATATCCATCTCTTTTATTTATAAATTTACCATTACTTTCTTTATACCCCAATTTCTTTAATAAATTAATATTATACTCTTTCCAATCTGGTTGATTAGAAGTTCTGGTAGAAAGTACCTGCTCCGTTTTATCGATGGCTTTTAATCCCAATTCCGGATGTTGTTCAACAAACTTCTTGGCTATATCAAACCTTTTATTATCGGCTATTTTCCCACCAACATAGACTTCTTTCTTATTATTACGTAAATCCACAAAGGTTAGAAAAGCTACCTGATTTTTATAAAACAGATCAGGTTTACTTTTACTCTCCTTAAATTTATTTTCTAATAACCATTGTTTAATATCCATTTATTTTTTCACCGGCTCTTCTGCCACTTTAAATTTTTCAACTTTAGTCAATAAATGAATTCTTTCTTCTGTTAGCCCAAGTTTATTTGTAATACGATTCAGAAGTTCAACCGTTAATACGGCTACGATTAAAATAAATGCGATAGCATACCATAACATTGGTATAGCTACAATTTCTCCATTAAACATTAAAAAGAATTCATAGCCAGACCAAATTAACCATATTATTGCCGAGATAAATATAAACCATTGAAACTCTAATATTCCTCCCGCAACATTTGTCTTCTGAAATTCATGATACTGTCTATTAAACTCTCTCTGCGATTTCCAATAATTTTTTAGTTTTTCTATTACACTCATTATTTATTCCTTCCTGTTAATATTTTTGCTACTGCGATGGTAGCATCTATTCCATTATCAAACATTTTCTGCTCTTCTACCGTTTTCTTATATCCTTTCTTCATAACTTCTATAAACGAATAGAAAGGAAAGGTTAAAGATTCTATTAACCAATTATTGGATGTCCAATCACTCATTTTCTTATTCATTTTTTGTTATCTCCTTTAGAATATCATTTTGATATTGTAATTTATCTGTTATAGGTTTAAATAACATCATTTGCTCAATGAGTGGTTTGAGATCAGGTTTAAAATATTTTTCACCTTTTAGTATTTTTCCATCTTCCCGCATTATTGGCTCTGGGTCACCTTTACTCATATTTGATCTGTGTATTTCTTCAAATATTGGTTCAAGATCAATTCCATAACTCACACCCGTTCCATAAACCACGTAAAGTAAATCTCCCAATGCATCAGCTATTTCCACTATATCCCTATTTAGAAGTGCCTCTTCCAATTCTTCAAATTCTTCACGTATTAAATTTAAACGAAGAGTCATTAATCTCTGCTCCTCATTTAAGTTAAAAGTGGTTATTTCTCCTTTTTGTGGAAAAATTATAGGATGATTTAATGCTTGCACTCCAAACTTCTCATGGAATTCTTTTACCATTTTTTGCTCTTTATTCATTGTCCCTCATTCTCCAATCTTTTAGCCCAGCCCGAGCTGGCAAAACTAGAGGAATTTATTTTTATTATTCTATTATCTGTCTTTTTTGGTATTGTATAGGTAGCAATAATATGTATAGTAGACTTATTTATATTATCTATATAACACAAACCATTATTATCAGAAGCACTTTTAATTTCAAAGAATAATACGGTTTTTGGTGCAACTGGTCTACTTATTGGGAATTTACTTAAATATTCCATAAGGTTATCCAATGTGTGCACTTTGCAAACATTCGTAGAAAACTCCCAATTAAAACTTCTTTCCATATCTTCTATTTCAGGATTTGTCATTAGTGTGGCACCTCAATAATAAAACACGTCTCACATTTTGGGCACATATATCTTCCTTCTGCTTCTACATATTTAGTCGGGAGGGGAGGAGAATCTAATGATTCTATTTCTATTACTTCGATTAAGGATAAAACCTGATAGATGAGTTTGTTTTCTTTTTCATTAAACGGTTGATCGCATTTCGGACAAAACATTTTTCACTTCCTCCTTTCCATAAATATACTTTCTTCTTCTTTCCTTTCTTTCTTTATACTGCGAAAATACATTAAATGTACATTCTGTACAAATAAAATCGGAAATTCTTTTCTCTCTGGCATAATCAAAAATTGGTATCATTATCTTATTATGTTCTAAACAACCCTCCAAATAATTATCAGTTAGAGCATAAACTGCTTGATCGCAAGTGGCGTGTATACCATAATTATCATCATGTACAAATTGAAGATGTTTCTTATCATCTTCCTGTAATAATACATGACATTTAGCAGTTAAACAAATCATTATAGACATTACTTGCCACCAACTGGAGTTATGGGAATAGCTACTCTTGATATTCCCTTAAACCCCTCACATTCTTCTACCAGTGTAGAATAATGTTTGTATTTCTTTTGCTTTCTATCATAGATTAGAAAATCGCCGCAATTTCCACATTTATCATTAAACTTCTTAACCATTTAGTTCACCTCCAGTGCAATTTGATTACTTCCAGAAATTGAATATACATACCGACCAGGTCTCAATAAGGATTTTATTACATATTTATTTATGACCAAATATTCCAATGCATGATAAATTTTTTCATAACAATTAGGTTTTCCTTTGTAATCACCATAGTTAATTTGTATTAGGTCGGACTTGGATAACTCACCTTTAAATTCTGACATATG
Source organism: Candidatus Woesearchaeota archaeon (assembly GCA_964641875.1). Taxonomy (GTDB): domain Archaea; phylum Nanobdellota; class Nanobdellia; order Parvarchaeales; family Parvarchaeaceae; genus Parvarchaeum. The sequence continues at coordinate 8,113 of CAZXLU010000035.1, forward strand.
TATTACATCGTTAACTGCTACTGCTGGATAACCTTTAAAACGATAAAAATTGAATCTTTCGGGTGTAAAATATTTCATCCAATATATAGCAGTGTGTATTCCCGTATCAGTAAAATCGCCCTTCAAATATGCAATTTTCAAATATGCTTCAACCAATTCAGAGTGTCTTTTTCTATTTGCAAGAAATTTATTAAGGAATATCCTTTTCTGTTTACTACTGGCATATTTCAGATAAACATTGTAATGCTCAGGGACTTCACATACAGGCTGTATTCTTATCGAGTAATTACAAGCCTTACATAAGGTCTGCCCTTCTGAATTCTTTACTGTCCATCCCATAACCAAATAATGTGTAAGAGTATTTAAAAATATTAGAAATAGTAAAAATTTAAAGACTACTAAAAACTATATGAACTCTGCCCCAATCATCAGCCCAGCAGTCAGTAAATTCGGTGAAACCATTTTCTTTTAAAAGGTTTACAGGTGTTGAGCCCAATCCACCATTACTACCATTTCTACCCTTTGGGTCTTTCCTCCACAGTTCAATGGCTTCGATATCATACTCAAAAATTTCGATATCATATAATTCGGCACAATCATTTTTTCTAGCTCTTCTTTCAGGTGGTCCAACATTTCTTGTGTTACTTCCACTTTATTACCTCTATCTACTATATAGAAAAAATGGTATATAAAGATTTGTGTATGAAATAACTTGTTGGTTAGGATTTAGTTATTTTAGGTGCCAATCTTCTTACTTACTCAATTTCCGAATTGTTGACTCAACTCGTCTTTTAGCTTCAGTTATATTTTTTGCCTTTCCTTCTTTTTCTATTTCTCCCCAACTTTTTAAAACTCTCCAACGAATGATATATTTTATAAATTGTCCAAAAGTCGCCTGTCTTTTTACCATTCCAAATAGATCATAATTATTTGGCTCTAATACGTAAGTAACTTCTTTTCCTTTTCCCCTCTTAATCCATTCAAATTCTTTTGATATGTTGGATCACCCAGTAAACTTTTTATATATTTCTCATTATAATTTACCTCTCTTTATCATAAGCGATATTATTTAACCTAAATCTTTCCTTAGTATTTTTAACAGTTAAATGAAAATACTTAACTGCATCGTCTATTTCTTTTTTGGTTATACCAAATTTTGCAGTGTTAGCTATTTTTCTTGCCAATGCAATTGCAAATTCTACTCTGGAAATTTCCAATTTAATATGACTATTATTTTCAAATTTTGCATTTAAACCATAACTTCCATTTGTTAACTCACTACTTTTAATATAAATAGTATTTACCGTTTCACTCTTTATTCTTTCAATTTCATATGTAGTTAACTTTCCTTGGTTAAATTCATTAACAAGCCACTTCACATGTTTAGTTATCTCTTCTTTATTTGCTTTCGTTAACATACTAATCACTCATTATCCCAATAAAGACTTATTCACGTTAACCTATTTAAAACTATATTGAGGTTTTAAAACATACCCTAATAATATAAGACCCCTGGTGCGTTATAAACTATAAGCTCCCAACAAACTATAACTTCCAGAGCCTATCTATTCCCTGGTCTATATAGTTTATAACACGGTTTTAAAAAATTAAAATAAATTGGTTGGAGAAGTCCTAAAAATAGGAAAAAATTAAAAGTTTATAGGGCTGGTTGGGTGCTATAAACTAAGAAATAAATTTATCTATTGGCATATTAAGAAATAAATTTAGAAGTTCACTATAAACGGATTCAGATTTCTTTCCCAACTTTTTTTGGTAAGTTGCCCTATAAACGTCCGGTTCACCATTCTCATAAGTTGCAGTAAGAACGCAAACTACTTCATTTGCTTTAACTGTTCCATCCAAAATCATTTTAAAAGAATGTTCTTCAAGATTTGCCAAGTATTTATATAAAACTTCCTTATCTTCCTCTATTTCATCCATGTAGTAATAAGCCAGGTAGTAAGTATCATTACTGGTATCTACTATTCTCATCCTAACTTTCTTACCAAGATGATAAGGCTTACCATTCTTTTCTAAAATAACCGAATCAGAATTTATGGGAAGAATTGGTCTCTTATCTATGGTATTATCTGGCAATATTTCATTGCAATATGCCGTTGGCAAAACTTCCTTTACATTCTCACTAACAGGTTTCACATAACTTCTAATGGTATGTGTAACCACATCTCCTTCCTTAAGAGCCTTTAGCTCCGATCTTTCTTTCATCATTCTCTCATCTCATTTCAGAGGTGGTGGGCTGATCCCGCCCACTGAGGGGTGTCACCTCTGACAAATTAATAACGGGCTAAAATATTTAAGGATTTTTAGATAATCCATTTTCCTGTATTATCTTATGTATAAGGTCATTAAATTTTTCTTTTTCCATTTTATCCTGGTCTTCGTAAAGCACTACTAGATTAAGAATTTCCTGCCTCACCTTTTTGGCGAGATTAACCTTGTTGGTCATTTCATTTGTATACTCATCCAGCTTATCATAATA
>CAZXLU010000036.1:0-10358 GCA_964641875.1 Candidatus Woesearchaeota archaeon
CTCCTCAAAGGGGCTTGACTTCTCCGCCTGACCATATATTTTCCTGAGGAGCCGATTTTTTAAGCCCAGGGGGGGGTGAGTAGATACCTCTGGAAAATCGAGAAGACGCGTGATAAGCTGATCAAACATCTGGTGAGCCCTCCGTGTTCTCATTTGGCGATGGATTCACGGAAAAAGTATAACTCACCAGATGCTTCTTTTCACCCACACATTCCCGGCAAGAGCCAAGAAACATTTTCCTTATCGTTAAAGGATTAGAGAAGTTCTTCGGTTCGTCGAATTGTTCGAGAATGACGAATCAACAACGATCTACTCAGGAGGGTTCATGAAAATTCTAGTGCTGGGAGGAGATGGATTTTGCGGATGGCCAACATCTCTTCATCTTTCCGCCAAAGGGCATGATGTGTTCATCATTGACAACCTCTCCAGACGAAACATAGACAATGAGCTCGAAGTGGGGTCGTTGACCCCGATCCGGCCTACCGGAGAGCGTCTCCGGGTCTGGGAGGAAGTCTCCGGGCGAAAAATTAAATTTCTTAACATCAATATTGCCAAAAACTACTATCACCTTTTAACTGTTATAAGGGAATATGCTCCAGATGCCATTATCCATTTCGCGGAACAGCGGGCTGCACCATACTCGATGAAAACCTCTTTCCATAAGCGCTATACGGTCGACAACAATATCAACGCAACCAACAGCCTCTTGGCCGCAATCGTGGAATCCAAGACGGAGACCCACGTTGTCCACTTGGGAACAATGGGTGTTTACGGCTATGGGACTGCTGGGATCCGCATTCCAGAGGGATATCTGAGGATAAAAATCGAAGCCCCGGACAAATCACTGATCTCCCAGGACATTCTTTACCCCTCTAATCCTGGAAGTATTTACCATATGACTAAAACACTTGATCAACTTTTATTTGCCTTCTACAACAAAAATGACAAGGTTCGTATTACTGACCTTCACCAAGGAATCGTCTGGGGAACCCAAACCGAAGAAACTCGGAAAGATGAGCGCCTCATCAACCGCTTTGACTATGATGGAGATTACGGAACGGTCCTAAACCGATTTTTGATGCAGGCCTCGATTGGATATCCGCTGACCGTTCACGGAAGCGGGGGACAAACGAGAGCCTTCATCAATATCCAAGACACGGTTCGCTGCATCGAATTGGCTGTTGAAAATCCTCCCCCCAAGGGAGAAAAGGTTCAGATCTTTAACCAGACAACAGAATGCTTCCGGGTCATTGATCTTGCAAAGTTGATTTCTGAAATGACCGGCGTTCCGATCGCTCACCTCGAAAATCCTCGAAAAGAGGCGGATCAGAACAATCTTGAAGTTGATAATGCCGGCCTATTAAATTTAGGGCTCAATCCGATCACTCTAGAAAAGGGCTTAATGAGGGAAGTCATGGAAATCAGTCAGAAATATGCTGCCAACTGTGACAGATCCAAGATTCCCTGCGTCTCTCTTTGGTAGGATTCGAAGCCTTCGCAGCGGTAAGGGTGACGGGCAATCAATAATCTTAAATTTAAGAGGCGACTATTGAATATCCTTGTTACGGGAGGCGCGGGATTCATTGGATCCAATCTAGTTAAATTCCTCTCGGAATCCGGCACCCATCAAGTCACGATCGTTGACAACCTGTCTTCCGGCACCCAACCGTTGTCCCTGCCTTCAGTGACCTTTGTGGAGGGCGATTTTACTGACCGCACGATCATGCTCCCCCTTCTTATTAAAACGGACGTCATCGTTCATCTCGCCGCACTCTCCGGGGTCATCGATTCGGTAAATGACCCTAGGCCGAGCTTTATTGTCAACGTCAAAGGCACCTTCCAGTTGCTCTGCATGGCCAAAGAATCCGGAGTCCGACGGTTCGTAAATGCCTCCACGGGCGGGGCCATTCTGGGTGACGTCAACCCTCCTATCTCCGAATCCATGGCACCATCGCCTCTTTCACCGTACGGAGCCTCCAAACTCGCAGTGGAAGGGTATTGCTCAGCCTTCACAGGGTCCTACGGTCTTCCCTGTATTACGCTTCGTTTTTCAAACATCTATGGCCCCATCTCTGCCCATAAAAAAAGTGTCGTAGCTGCCTTTATGAAAAACTTCCTGAGAAAAGAACCTCTGGTGGTTTACGGCGATGGTACTCAGCAAAGAGACTATCTATATGTAGGGGATCTGGTCAGGGGTATCGAAACGGCCATAAAAACCGAAGCCGTTGGTGTTTATCAACTGGGTTCAGGCAAACCCGCGACTCTTCTTGAACTGATTGAAGTTCTCAGAAAAGAAGTGTCCGGAAACCTTTCGGTTCACTTTGAAGGGGCCCGGCGAGGAGAAGTTCTCAAAACCTGGTGTAATATTTCGAAGGCAAGCCAAGATCTGGCATTTCTTCCAACAACAAGCTTAGAAAAAGGAATTCGGGATACACTCTCCTGGTTTATCGCAAACAAGGAACTTGCATTAAAGAGCAACGTTCTAACATCCTCTGACTGAGCAAAAATTCATACAAAGAAACAACCCGGAGAGTCACAGTGAGCCATGAAGAGTCACACTCTGTATCCATCGTTATTCCAGTCTTGAACGAAGAAAAGATACTCGAGCCCAATCTCAACCGATTGGCCTCCTTTTTTGACTCCCTTTTGGGTAATAGTAATAACACTTGGAACTTTATTATTGTGGATAACGGCAGCGTCGATTCTACTCCGACCCTTCTCCAAAACGCCAAGAAAAAATGGCCATCCATCCAGATCGTAAATCTTCCCAATCCAAATTATGGAGCCGCCTTAAAAGCAGGACTATTGTCGGCAACATCTCCTTGGGTTTACCTGCTCGATATCGAGCAGTGGGATCTCCCTTTCATCGCTTGGTCATGGGGCAATCGGAACGACTATGAAATGTTCATCGCCTCCAAGAGGGCCGATCCTACTATCTGCTTTCAAACCCCCTACCGTAAACTATTAAGTTGCGGTCTGAATGCCCTCCTTCAGATCTTTTTAGGGTTTACAGGCTCCGATACCCATGGTCCCAAACTTTTAAACAGGCAGTCTCTCGAGCCCATTATTCAAAAATGCCAATTGGACCGTGGACAATTCGATACGGAACTCGTTCTCAGAGCCCTTCGAAAACGATTCAGGATCGTGGAGGTTCCCGTGTTGTACAAGGAATCAAGACCCAACAGAAATTGGATGATCAAGAAAATCGTATGGAACATCTTGGCTTTAAGAAGATTGATCAGCGTAATGAAGAATGTCCCCTCCGAAGGATTGATACGTTATAGGAGATTCAGCCGGGAAGACATCATCGCCCTGGTCGAAAAACAATATCCCTTCCTTCCCTTGAGGTAATCGATGTTTAGCGCTCCAAAGCCGCGATCGCGGCTCTACACCAGTTTTTCAACCTATGCCCAATGTGCTTTCACAATACTTACCAATGCCGGGCTCAGTGGGCAGGCGGACGAATTTGAGAAATCCATGGAATCCTTGTTTCCCGGCTCTTCTGTCGTCCCCGTTTCCATGGCCCGAACCGGAATCTACCTCGTCCTGAGAAACACCATCAAACCTGGACAAAAAGTTATTCTTTCCCCCTACACCATTTCTGATGTGGTGAATATGGTTCTTTGTGCCGGAGGAATTCCGGTTTTTGCTGATATCGAAAAGGGGGGAACCTTCAATATCGATCCTGACGAAGTAAAATGTTTGCTCGAAAACGAAACAAATATCGGCGCGGTTCTTGTCACCCACTTTTACGGACTGGCCTGCCAGATTGAACCGATTCTTAAAATGTGTCAACCATATGGAATTCCCGTCATCGAAGATGCGGCCCAAGCCTTTGGGACCCTGATTGATGGAAAACACGCCGGAACCATTGGTTATGCCGGAATCTTCAGCTTTGGACTTCTGAAGAACGTCACGGGATTCCTCGGAGGACTTGTCGTGACCTCCGATCGAGAACTGGCTGAAAAAATTCGGAGGGACACTGCGTCATTCCCTCCGTTTCCCAAAAAGAAGGTCTTCCAAAAGATGCTAAAGGGTATGGTGTTCGATTTTGCCACCAGTCCCCTCCTTTTTGACAGCTTTGTCTACTGGCTGTTTCGCTATGCCTACCTCCATAATATGGATTTTTTTAAAAACAAGCTCGACACCGATTCAAAGCCAAGATCCTACGATGTTTTTCCTAAAGATTACGCCTACCGAATGTGGTCTGTTCAGGGGAAGATTGTCCAAGAACAAATTCCGAACCGAGAGACTCAAACGTTGGAGCGGATTGAGCAGGCAAAGATTTACGATTCCGGCTTGAAGGAGATTCCGGATTTAATTCGTCCGCCCCTAAGGACAGACGGATCCCATCTTTACATTTATTATTCTATTCAATGCGATCAACGAGAAGAACTTGCCCGGTGGATGACACAAAAGTATCGAGACGTCCAGATCAGCCATCACCGCAACTGTGCCTCGATGACTTGCTTTTCCCTCTACTTCCGGAATTGTCCGAATGCCGAAAACGCAGGAAAAAGTGTCCTCTACCTTCCCACTTATCCTGGATATGGAATTGAACAAGCCCAGAAGAATATCGAGGCCATACGAACATTTTTTTTAAAGGAAGCGAGGTGAAAATCGCCGTAATCGGGAGCGGCGTTGCCGGCCTTTCGACAATCCAAGCCCTTGTCGATCGAAATATTGTCCCTTCCGTCATTGATGTGGGGGAGACACTTTCCCCTGAACGCTCAATTATTGTCGAGAAACTCAGAAATCTGCACCGTTCGGAATGGTCCACCGAGGATTATGACGTCATTCGACAGAACCCGACTGTGGAACGAAGTCTTATCCCCAAAAAAATACATTTTGGATCAGACTATATTTACGCAAATGATCGGTTTTTCGCCCCGATTGAATCCCGCGTCAGCGGCAGGGCTCCTTTCCCGACTTTCTCATTCGGAGGGTTTTCTAATATTTGGGGAGGGGCCGTTCTTCCCGTTCGACCTTGTGACATGGAGGATTGGCCCATCGCACCCTCCGCTCTCGAGCCATTTTTCAAAAAAGTGGCAGACTCCCTCCCGATCACTGGTGGAGAGGGCACTTTGAATGAGGCCTTCCCTCTTTTCAAGAACAAAGCAGGGAGCCTCGATCCTGGTCCACAGGGTCACCTACTGCTTTCAGACCTTGACCGCGTCAAGAACCCTCTTCGAGACCGTCAAATTCTATTTGGAAGGGCCCGCCTCGCAGTCTATACTTCCTCAACGAATCTTCAGGGAATCTTTCCATGTAACGAATGCGGAGAGTGCTTCGTGGGTTGCGTCTACGGGTCGATCTTCAGCACCACTCCCATACTCGAGTCCCTTGTCCGTCGAAATAAAATTAAATATCAAAGGAACTTGGTCGTAAAATCCATCCATGAGGAAGAGAAAAAAGCCACTCTCAAAATTTTGGACCTGACCTCAGGCACGTTCCAAACCCAAGCGTTTGATGCTGTGTTTCTTGCAGCAGGGCCAATCAACTCGACCCGCATCCTTTTGAAATCGAAAAAAATATATGAAAGGCCCGTAAACCTAAAAGAGAGCCAAAAGTTTGTGATCCCTATGCTACGGAAAAAGGGGGCTCCCACTACCATCGAGCATCCATCAGCCACACTTGCGTCGATTTTTATGGAATTCAAGGTTTCGGACCTTTCCGACCATTGGGTTCACATGCAGGTTGTTCCAATGAATCGAATGATTCTTGACAGCCTCAAGCTCCCAGCGATTGAAACAAAATTCGGGAATGCCCTTTGGCGACCTATCCTGCGACGGATGATGGCAGGGTGGGTCGGACTTCATTCCGACCATTCGTCCCATGTAGATCTTCGCCTAAAACAGGGAACAGATTCGGAGACCGACCTTCTGGAACTTGACTTTTCCGTTTCAGATCGGGCGAAAAGATCCGTCAGCAAAGCAGCTAACCACCTGTTCCTAAGCGGCCTAACCTTTGATACCCTTTTTATTCCGTGGCTAACAAGACTTTCCAATCCAGGCTCTGGAACACATTGCGGTGGATCGTTTCCGATGAAGGCTACTCCATCAGGAGAGTTTGACTCTGATATTTTAGGCAGGCCCTTTGGCTGGAAGCGCGTCTTTGTAACCGATTCAACTGTCCTTCCATCAATTCCAGGAACGACTCTAGCCATTTCGGTGATGGCCAACGCTTATCGGATCGCAACAGAAGCACCCTTGTGAACGGAATCGATATTTTCGTAAGGAGAGTTGAGTGAATTATTTTGGGTGGGTGATCCTTTCATCCGTTACGGCTTTCCCGACCAATATAAAACCATGCACTCTCATTTCTTCGCAAGATGGAATCGAAAGAATGAGACAACCATGAACCCCAGAAATCTCCTGGGACTACTTTCGCATCGGTACGACAACTCCATCATTCGACGAACATCCCTTCTCGTTGTCTTTATCGTTCCAGCGTTTCTAGCCAATCTTCTTGTCCACTACTTTGCCACACGGATGCTGTCCCCCCAGAACTTTGGCATATTCTACGTAGCCATCACACTCACGAATGTTCTTTTTTCTGGATCGACTCTCTTGCACATCACTTACATCAGACACCTCATCCAGGTGGGTCAGGAACTTGACCGAAGCGTCCTCGTAGCGACCATGTACAGAATCCAGCGCTCTATTACATTCTGGGGAATGATCATTTCTTTCGGCCTCTTCCTTTTTCTTCTTCTTATAGGAAAGTCGATCGGCATACGATCAACTCTCCTCATGGTCCTGATCATTGCCGACACCTATGTTTCTTATCTGGCCGACCTTGGAAGAGTCTATCTTCAAAGCATCCACCGAGTCGTCCACCTCGGATTCTATACCCTCCTGTGGATGGGAATTCGTCTATTGCTTTGCGTTCTAGGGATCTATTGGCTTGGAACGGCTTGGGCTGCCTTGGCTGGATCGACTCTTGCGGCTCTCATTGTTTACGCTGGACTTCAAATTTATCTGGCACGAGAAAAAGGGGCTATGATTTTGGCCGTTCCTTCTCTCCCATCCCTGAAAACCCTTGGATATGTTTTTTTTGGATTCGGTTTTTTAACAATCATTTCAAACCTAGATATTTTCCTGGGCTATTTCGTCCTAGGGAAAAAAGCTGCTGGAGTTTATTCCTCTTCGTCGGTCCTCCCCAAAGGTATCCTTGTGGTCATCACCCCCTTGATTCAGATGCTTTTTGGGGTGATGGTTGCGGGCTACCTCTCCGAAAAAGTGTTCCGCAAGATGGTCCGAAAATCCTATGCGGTCGTCTTTGCCCTGACAATATCGGGAGCATCATTTGTCGGGATCTTCAAGCCCTGGATGTGCGGAGGAAGATGGGGGCTCCACATGTGCAGTGCTGAAATCTTGATCCTCCTGCTTATATCGACTATTCCCCTTTCCCTTCTGAAAATCGCCGTTGTTTTGAACTTCGTCCACAAAAAAGACCATCTTCCTCTCTGGCTTTTTGTTCCCGTCGTAGCCTTTGCTGCGATCGTCTGGGTCACAAAACCCGATGGCTATCATCTCGCAACGGACTTTGCCTTTTTTTCCCTAGGAACTCTTCTTTTCTTTTTAGCCATCCAGCGAATTAACACACTTTTCCTTTTGCGCCGCCAAGGAGAATCCGTGGCCATACGAACAGAATGATTCCAGAAGCTTATAAAATGCTGGTGGGGCGCCAAGAATCTTATTGGTGGCACCGGGCGAGACGGTTTCTGGCCTCTTCTCTACTCAGAAAATATGGTCTCAAAAAAAGGTGCCGGTGGATCGACTTGGGGTGTGGACCAGGAGGAAATCTTGGGCTCATGAAAGGCTTTGATCCAAGCCTGATTATTGGAGGAGACATCTCTCCTATTGCCTTAAATGAGGCAAAGAGCCACAGAAACGGAGCCATCTTGGTCCGCATCGATATCAACGCCCCTTTACCGTTTTCTAATAATGCCTTTGATGCCGTAACGATTTTCAACGTCTTATATCATTCTTGGGTGACAGACGAACGATCGGTGATGGAAGAAGCCTTCCGGATCCTTGCGCCAGGGGGATTACTTTTGATCACAGAACCGGCCTTTCCAGTTCTCTTTCGGGAAATGGATGAGATTGCCATGGGAAATAAGCGGTATCGCATCAAAGAAATAACGGATTTATCTAGGGCGTCTGGATTTTCCGTCATTTTTGAAAGTTATTTTACGAGTTTTGGATTTCCCCTTCTGCTAGTAAACAAGTTTTTACAAAAAATCACAGGGAACGAGGAAAAAAAGGAATTTTCGCCGGCAGTCGACATGAAATCCTTCAACTCAAGCGTCAATCAATTGTTCTTCCATGCAGGAAAAGCCGAGGCTAGGCTTCTTCTCAAAGGTCTGACCATGCCTTTCGGAACAACCTTGATTACAGTCCTTCGGAAACCGAAATCCTAGTTGAAATCAACAAAAGTTGCGAGGAAAACATGAAGCAGAAATTTCAGCTCCCTAAATACTTCCAAGCGTAAAGGTAGGAGATGAAAACGACACTGTCGACGCAAAATACATTTTATTTCAAAGAGTTGATAAAAGAAATTTCTGTCGCCCTTCTGATCCTGATCGTTTTTGCACTTTTTCTATTTCGAACGAAAGGGCTGATCCCTTTCGACAATGACGGACATTGTGATCCGTGGACATATTATGGTTATTTTTTCTTAGGAGACCAGCATGCGGCGATCGGACCGAGCCGCGTTGACTACCGATTGCCCACTATTTTTCTAGGATTTTTTCTAGGAAAATTCTTTCATACAATAAAGTTCGATTATCTGAATTTCCTAATCCTCTACATCGGATCATCAATGGGAGTCTACCTCTCAGCACGGTTATTGTTTAGGCGTGAGGCGGCGTTTATCAGCATGATTTTTTTCGCCACTAGCGGAATCATGATCGGAACCCTTTCAACAACTTATACAGGTCCTTCAATTCTTTTATCTATCTTGGCCATCGCTTTTGCTATCGCCTCCTCAGTAATGACATCTTATCGATTTTTCTTGCTTGTGATAAGTGGAGCTTTTTGGGGATCAGCAATTCATGCTCATCTATATAGCTTGACATATAATTTCATTCTTCCTCTTTATGCCATGCAGTACTTCCGATGGAGATTAAAGTCTCCATTCCCCATTCTCAAAGATCTTGCAACAATTCTGTTCTTCCAGATTGTGGGTATTATTCTTGCGACAGCTTTTTGGGGAGCGTTAAACGTCATTTTTCTCCATGGCCCTTTCATATTCTTTATCGGTCAATTCAAGTTGGCTTTCAATATCCTGATCTCCGATTATCACATTCCAGATTGGTTCATTAGGCGCGAGGTCGGTGCATGGCTCCTTCTGGGGGTTGGCCTCTCCAGCGGACTTGTTTTTTGGCTTTCGCGCTGCAGTTGGTCACCGAATATCCATTCACGATTTTACTTAGCGCTGATCCCTCTTGTGACTCTTGAAGCCGCACAATTGGCCTATAATATTTTTGGTGGTATTACACTCCAATATGATTACTATTACATATGGTTTCTCACTCCTCTGGCCATTTTGCTGGCAGCCATTATTCAGATAAGCACGGTCAATCCCAACCTAATCTTAGTTTATACTGGGATTTTTGCCTTAGTCTGCATTCTATCAACGCTCCATACTCACATCGTACTTCAGCCAACCTCTACATACCCTGCAATGCTGTTTGCCTTGTTGGGCGGGTTGGTAGCATTGACATTCTCTTTTGACTCGAAAGGTCAATTTACTCTTCCGATTTTTCTGGTTCTCCTTGTTCTTATGGGAAGCGAAATCCGTCCTGAGCGAATGGGGGTTAATGTTTGGGACCTTCCCAAGGTAAACGGTGCGGCTACCTATGACAGGATCCATGCAGGAATCCGATTTCTGTCGCACTTTCATTTTCCAAAACGTCCGAAGTTTTGGATTTCAGTCGACTCTAAATATCAGATGTGGGAGACAATTGCCTACCCTAGGATGTACATGTATTGCCCAGTGGACTCTTTGCTTCCTAAATTTGTTCCTAGGTCGAGTCCGGATTGGAGCGATTCCATGGATTTTGAAGCCAATGATTTTCTTGTCATGGTGGCTCCGAACGATGTCCTAAACACAGAGGCAGAAGCTAATATTCGCCATACTCTCGGCCTGAGGGTCAAAGAACTTCAACGAAGTTGGATTTCCCAAAACGGTGTCTCCTACTTGATATCCATAAATTTCCTGACTCGAGCAAGCAAATCTCCCTGATTGGAGTTACATCTTGTCCTATACGGACCCTCTTTTTCTTTTGATTTTTCTGATTGTTACTGACCGCCCATATGGATCCATTCCCGGATCGGCCTAATGGAGCCACC
>CAZXLU010000037.1:0-10344 GCA_964641875.1 Candidatus Woesearchaeota archaeon
TCTTCCATTTACACAGGAAGTATGGAATTTTGTATAGGGGCCACGTATTTTAAAGACTGCGAGGTACATAATTATTCATTAAAAATATTAATATTCGAGTGCATTGGAGACAGGAAAATACCAAAATTTCGATTTGCCATTCCTGATTATAGATCTGATGCTCTGGAAAGGAACGCCTCTTGTATCTACAAGAAACTCAATAATGAAAAAAGTTCTATCCAAAAACGTCAATTATTTACGAACTCAAAGCCCCCTGTCGTTAGAGAGACTACCATTTCTTGGCTTAGTTTTTTTGTCTTGACAATAGACATTTCATTAAATAACTTTACTTTTCTCGAAATTGTAGACTTTGATAATTGCAGTAAAACAGCAATTTCTCCAAGAGTTTTCGGCCCATTCTTCAGAACTTCCAAAATTTTCCTATTTTTATCAATATAATCGATAAAATATTTAAATCTCATAACATCAATAAGAGAAGTAGTATCCTGATCGGAGTTATATGAAACGACAGATATACCATTTGCAATGCCGAATATGGTGAATGCAGATATTGCTATTCCAGGACCGGCAGATACGTTCAACCATTGAGGCTTTTCATACCTTCTTTTCAAAATCTCCAAATAAAGACTTATCTCATAAAAATCATAGATATTTTTAATATCTACCCTTTCCGTTTGAATATGAATATAACTAGCAAATTTTGATACTTCGTCAAATGTTCGTAATGAACGCACATCAGAAGTTGTCAATAATACAATTTTTTCCAAATGTGTTCGAATGCTTATTAAAGGAACAATTATCAGTTTGGAATTGAACCCGCATAATGAGATAGAGTAATTCATTCGCAAACTATTGCAATTATTAATATAAAATTATGCAACATTTCATCAAAATTAAAATCGAGATGCTACAGCTAAAAAAGTTTATATGAAATACCTGATTACTAACTTATGCATTTGCTCATCAATCTTGATGGGGGAGGAATTCCAATTCCATACAACCATTCTTATGAATTATATTCTTCACTATTAAATGTTATAAAGACCCACGACCCAAAATTAGCTGAACAGATTCATTCAAAAGATTCAGCTCCCTCTTTTTGCATGAGTGAATTACTTCCGGGTGGAAAGAGGGAATTTACGAAAGATAGTATTATGGCTGAAAGATACATCCTACTTCTTTCTAGTCTCAACTCTGGAATAATTTCAGAAATTTCTATTGCATTATCAAAAGAAGGAAAACTTTCAATTGGTTCATACACCCTGAAAATATTTTCAATTTATACGAAGGAAATAAAACCTAGCGCGGAAGTTGTAACTTTGGTATCAAAGGGGCCTGTTGTAATTAAAAATAATAACAAATATTTGACAGGTAACGACAACGATTTCCAGGAGAAACTTGTTGAAAATATCAGAAATAAATATAAAGCAGCTACTGGTAAAGAAGGATATGTAAATTTTTTAAAGATCTTAAGCGAAAAGAATAAATTGGTAAAAATCAAAGATGGTTTAATTCCTTGTACAATGATAAAGATTGTAATAAGTGCCGACTTCGAATTACTTGAAGTGCTATTGAATGTAGGTGTCGGGTCGAAGACTCAGATGGGATTTGGATTTTTGGAAGAAGAAAAATCGGTTAAAAACGGTGAGAAATAGATGGAGGAAAACATTGATATAAGGTTTTCCAAAATCTTTAAGACTGAACTTTTCAATAAGTGTTTCCAAGAGCTATTCTCTCCAAAGGAGAATAAAGGAGACCTGCCTTTCAATGAATATCCCGTACGAGGAATTATGACCAATATTATCGAAGATTATACGATTATCCCCGCAAAAGGTGGTTCATCTGGTGTACTGAGAGAGTACTCTGATATTACTTATTTTGTCCACGTATTAAACGCGTCAGTGCTAGGTGGGAAATTCCTAGAAAGATATATGATTGGAAAAGGGGCTGATTTGGATAGTACTTCTCCTGAATTGGAGAAATATGTACGTCTTTTTTTCGCTTCTGTTTGCTTTCACGATTCAGACAAACTCTTTCATGAAGGATTCCATGGTGCATTAAATCTAAGTGAAGTCTTAGAAACTAATAAACAGGACATAATTAAAATTTGCAGTTATTATTTAGATAATTATGGAAACAATTATGACTGGTGGGATGATTTATGTTACTTAATTCTTCGAACAGAAAATAGGACTATGGAACAAGCTAATACTTATAAAAGAAATAAGGATCAAAGCCAGCTTGCAACATTGAGCTCGTTTACCCAATTAGGAGATCAAGTTGGGGGAATTAAGAAGTCATGTGATGATAATGAGGTGTTCTTAGAAATTAGCAGAATTTTAGAGACGGAACCATTTAATGAAAAGATCCATTCTTTGAAATTTGCAGATTTGCCACAGGTTCTCTTATTGGATTCGTTGAAAGAGATTGCTCGGAAGGAAATAGGAAAAGAAGATATCATAGTCGAAACTCAAAACAGTATCATATACGCAGGGAACGAAATATCTAAACAAAAGTTGGACAATATTAAGAATAAATTTAATGAAAAAATGACGCGTGAATATGAAGAAAAGAATTCTCGTTTAAAAATGTTTGATTCATTCAAACCTGGAAGTAATTCCTTGAAACTTGGATTTGCAGAATTGCTGGAACCTACTCCTCTTGTCATAATGGAATTTTTGGATTATTTTAACGGGAAGTTACTAATTTATCTAGGGAAGAAAGAAATTGATTCCATTTACAGTGGGCTGGATATAAGAATAAGATTAACTGGTTTTCCCATTGAAATGGTGAAGGATAAATTAATAGTTAAGTATGAAAGAGCAGATGTAAATGAAGCAGATTCACTTACAGATAAGAATGATTTGTGCGTCTTGGTATCTGCTGCTAGAAGAATAGAATATGAGAAGGATGAAAATATTTTTAATGTGGATTCCAAAAATCAGAATCTTAAAAGCATAGTAGATGGTTATCTAGATAATAAACCAAGTAAAGACTTGATATTTCTTAAAACTCTATTCTCTATCGCTTATGCCGTAAACTGTGCTAAGCAGAATGAAGATTTAAAGTCTTACTTAGATCAATCGCTCAAAAATATTTCCTATATGATGAAAAAATCCATTGGAACAAACCTAAATCCGAATTATTCTGAATTTTTCGATAGAGCTTTGGGTAAAGTGCCTGTTGAACTAGAAATTCCTGATAAATCAGATTCGTGCATACAATGCGGTGCATTCTCTAATATTTCATTAAAAGATGAAAATGTATTTGGTTATAATGCCACAGCAGGAACTGGCCTTAAAGTTTCTTCTTTAGTGTATGGAGATAAGTTTAATGGAAGAATTTGCATCTATTGCAACAAAGAAAATCTATTGAGGAAGAAAGAAATGGGCGGAGATAGGAATAAATCTTTATCGCTTATAACATTTTTTGGTGATTATCTCGTACCTGTGAAAGTCAGCGATGTTTTAAGCCTTATAGACTTTGGTGTTAATCCAACCTCGCCAGATGAAGTATCAATTCAAAATGATAAACTCAGCTTGAAGATGAGAATTGGAAAAACACAAAAGGAACTAAATTTTTATACAATTTTTTTCATTGAAAAACCTAAAAAAACTAAAACAAGTTCTGAAAAAGACAAGGAATTCAACCTTATTTATGGGATTCTAAAAATTATCAGAAAAACAGGCTTAAAGATAAAGTTGTCGCCATTATCCTCTAATGTATCGGCATCCAAACCAATATTTTCTTGGGAAAATTCAAGATCTTGGATCTCAGAACTGGAATTAAATGAAGTTAGACTTGATGAACTTGAATCTAAATTAAATTTATTACAATTGATTGACGAAATCAGCAGGATTAACCCGAAAAGAAAAGGAGTGACTTTTGTAATATCTAATTTATTGAGAAGTAAAAGGGGGCTATACACATCCTTTTGGGGAAATACTATAGCTTCAGGAAAGATACAATTAGATCGTGAAATTGTCAGAGGTATAGAAGAATATGTAAAAAAATACTCTAAGGAGGAATATGAAATGAATATGAAAGAATTGGTGAAAGAGGCTTGCTGTATATCAACAAAAGGACCGAAGACAAACAATGATCATACTGAGATCATAAGATTAGCATTGGAGATATATATTAGGAACCTTAAAGAGGAGGATGCCCAACTGTCTGAAATCATCTCCGGAAGGATTTGGGAAAGGGCTAAAAGAATGAATTATGCCAGAAAAGAGGCACTGGAATGTTCCTTAAGATTTTCTAGCAATTTTGTCAAATTAATGAGACTTGAATTTAAAAATTCAATTCCGGGACCCGAACATAGAAAGGATATAATTGCACAGTTCGCAATTTTGTATAATGTAGCTAAATGGGATGAACTAAAAGCCAAAAAAATAAATATGGAGGTAGAAAAAAATGAACAATGATATGAGGAAAGTTTTGATAGAAAAACTGGGTGAAGAGTATTTTGCGTTGAGTAATGACAATGAAATTCCTGCATTAGCACAGAACAAGCCGAGATTCATCACAATATATGTTTTGAGGGAGACAATTGCTCCACTAATTAATAGAAGCGATGATCCAGAATCAACGGTGTCTCAAATAATAAAAGGTCCGAAATACGGCCAAAAAGAAATTGTGGAAATCCCTGCTAGAAAGTTTAAGTCAAAGGAAAAATTGATGGGCCTAAAGTTATGCAGAGCATTTGGGCTAGTAGATGCACATTATGAATATAATAGCGTGTCCAAAAAGGAGTTCCTTGACAACCCAAATTCGGTTATTTTCGGAGATAGTGTGGTAGAAGGAGGAGAAGCGGGGCAGGCAATGCTTCCTTCCAAGGTTTTCTATAGCAGTTCCTATAGTATCAGAAACAAGGAAACAATAACAAAGAAACTGACACACAACGCACTTTCGGAGTCTGGAACGATGTGGGATAGAAGAAAAACTGAATTAAGA
The DNA here is from genome assembly GCA_964641875.1 of Candidatus Woesearchaeota archaeon. Classification (GTDB taxonomy): domain Archaea; phylum Nanobdellota; class Nanobdellia; order Parvarchaeales; family Parvarchaeaceae; genus Parvarchaeum. Next base: position 4,957 of record CAZXLU010000037.1, read on the forward strand.
TCCAGTTTGTTTAACACCGAGTATATTTGTCCTGGCTCATTCTTCCCGTCATTTATAACTTTATATAATCCAACACCTGAATCTTTGATCCACATTCTGCTCTGTTTAAAAGAAAGAACATACGGTGCCCAAACATCGATTACCGGACCTAATGTCAAAAATAACATCGTTGCTATTTATTCGGGGAAATCTGAATTACCAATTACTTCGTTTACAATTACAAATATATTTGGAGAGACGATTTTGGATTCCCTTGACGAGGGTTACGCTGAATCCTCAAAGATAAAAAATAAACTAAACGAAGTAGTGCTGGAAGCAATAATGAAATGTAAGCCATCTCATGTCATTCATGGAGAGGAAATGGAAACAACTTTGGATAAAATTTTCAATTCAGAACAGAGTGACCTTGAGAGCGTTTACCAGAAACTTAAAGAAGACACTCATGAATTAATTAAATTTTCCGGAATCTTGGAACAGCAAAAAAAAGTAAAAGGAAAGAAACCACGGAAAGAGGAAGCTGAAGAACCATTATCGGAGGAAGGAGAGGAGTGAAAGCTTTTTCAATGAGATTATTGTCTCCTCTTTACTACAGAAGTAAAATAGATTCTGGCGCTGCAGGTGCGACTGTGACTTCCACATGGATAGGGGATTTAGCTCTACTGTATGCATTTAACCAGTCCTTGGGTCTAAAATTTATTAAATTTGGATATAGTTCGCATAGACCCAAATATGAACAGATCATAGATATAGGACTCTTAGCATCAGTAGCTATTCCGAGAAGAGACATAGTCAAAACCAAAGTCTTTGACATTGCCACGAACTTTTCGTCAGAAGGATACGTAAATACAAATGCTATTGGAAAATCTGCTAGGGCGTCATTTAGAAACTGGAATAAAAGGCAGGGGTTGGCCCCAGATAATGAATTCGTATTTGTGACGATGTCTATGAATGATGGTTTAGAATTACCAGATGAATTTACGATAAGGATTGGAAATACAAAAGAGTGTTTGGCGCATTGTAAAGAAATAGCCTTGAAAGATATTAATAATATCACTTTGAATGCTTATACTTTAAGCCTAATATTGGGAAGAGAGACCCTGATGGAAAAACTTGGGAAATTGAGGGATGCGAAACAGAAATTTATAGAATATAATTCTCCACAATATGTACTTATTAGAAACTTCCCATTAAACGAGATCAGTTCTTTGTTAGATACATACAACTAGAGTTTGTGAGGTGTTTCATTGAAATACATTTTTAATCCAATATACATGGAACTTACCAATGAATCTTTCAATGGTATTAGATTGCACCCTTTCCAAGTTGAAATTAAAAATGTCCGAAATCAAAATGAAGATTGTTTATTTGTGGATGCGCCAACAGGAGCGGGGAAAACTCTCGCTTTTTCACTTCCAACTTTTTGTAACTTTCTAACATTTCGAAGATTAAAGACACTAATAATATCTCCCACTAATGTTCTGATTCATCAGACAGAAGCAGATATAATGGAGGAAATTAAAAAAAATAAATCATTATCGAATGTTGAGATTAAGGTTTTAAATAGAAATTCAATCCGTCAGAAGGACTTGATAAAAAGAGGAGTGGAAATAATGCGTAGTTTCCAACACTTTGACATTATAATATCAAATCCGGACATTATATCTCTAGTTTTATCTGGATTTTACCAAACCCCAAATATGATGGATAATAAATTTTCTAAGAAAATGAGAACTCCATCAGATATATTCTCAGAAATTGATGTTATAATTTTTGATGAATATCACCTATATACAGAGGAGGAAATAGGAAAAATCATTGCATTTATGCTGTTTTCAAGGATCTCTGGATGGAATGTGAAATTTGTTTTTTCATCAGCAACTCCAAATGATGATTTATTGAGTATTCTGAAAACCTTTAATTTCACTCATAGGGTGTTTAAATCGAAAATTTATGATTCAGAACAGGTTAATTTCAGGAAAATAAGAGGAAAAATTGAGTTGGATATAGTGGATACACCAATTCTTAAAGAAGTTGAAAAACTCGATAATTCGTGGGATAAAAAGACTCTCTTTCTTTTCAATCATAAAATAGATGCAGAAAAGGCAATGATTAACCTACTATCTAAGAAAGTTTCTCGATCAGAAATATTTGAAATTACAGGTTTTAGTTCAAGATCTAAATCAGGTGAACAAAAATCAAAAAACATTAAATTTATAATTGCTACGAATTCAGGGGAACAGGGACTGAATCTAGATGTGACATTGGCCCATATTGAACCGGGTCTTCATTTAGAGAATCTGTACCAGAGATATGGAAGAATAGGTCGAAAAGGAATGGATGGTAAAATAGTAATTCACACTGAAAGCGAGATTGTTAGGCACCTTCAACCCGCTGGAAGTTTCGAAGACTTAAAACCTTATTTTGCCACTGTGCTAAGCAAAAGAGAAACAGTATCCTCCAAGATAGAAAGACACCTAGGAGCATTCATGGCATTATGTAATCTAAGAATGGGGAGGACCCAAATGAAAGATCAAATATTTGATGAAATGAAGAAACATAGTACTTCAATCGCTTTCAAAATGTTCCTAGAAGTAATATCTTTTCATAAAGAGATTCAAACCATTAAAACGGAAAACTATGGAGATATTAAAGACCGTGATGATATCCTGTGCTGGTGGAAGGAAACATTATCTTCCTTGGGATTTTTCAGGGGGCAAAGTAGAACAGTAGATATAATGATAAATAGAAATAATGATATTTTTGAAACATCTGAGGACCTCGTTTGGGTAAAGAGATGGACAGAATATGAAAAGAATACCGCGGGAGAAAATTTGTTTGTCATTAAACGTTTTCTCGAGATACCACAAAATGTTTCTCTGCAATTTACTCTACCCGGTAATTACCTAACGATTTCTTATAACGATTTCAGAGATATATTCTCTGTAAGAGAAAAGATTGCATATAAAATAAAAGAGTTCATGGAAGATGCATTCGAAGACACCCCATTAGATATTAACGAATTCAATAATAAATTGGGAAATATGCTCAAAATGTTAACATTCGATATGCTAATCCCATTGGGGGTGAAAAATGTTTCAGAATATCAAATTCTCTGAACAAAGAGGAATAACAGGTAATCATTTTTTTGATTATGCATCTTGCATCACAAGGTTATGGATTGCAGACAGGGGTTTGTTTGCAGGTACGGAGAATGAACATATTAACATTGGGAAGTTCATTGATGAAACAAGTAAACCAAGATTAAGAAAAAGCCTCATTATACAAGGTCTTTGTTCAATTGATTACATTGAAGAAAACGATATAGTAGAGGTTCACGAAATTAAAAAAGGAAAAAATCCATCATTCCCGCACATTTTGCAATTGTTATTTTATTTGGAAATTATATATGAATTTACCGGAGTTGAACCCATCGGCATACTTCATCTTCCACAATCAAAGAATGTGAAGAGAATAAGTCGAGATAGAGAAAAGATTGTTGCTACCTATTATGATATATTGAAGATTGTAAATGGTGAATGCCCCGAACCAAAAATGAAACCAATATGTTCAGGTTGCAGATTTTCAGAGATGTGTTGGGCATGAATAAATCTTTTTATGTTTTATCAGATGGAACTTTGTCTGCAGATCAGAACATTTTCAGATTCGATAGCAAGGAAAAGATGTCAAGAATCCCAGTAGAAACTGTCCTTTCTTTAAATCTCTATGGTGGGGTGTCAGTAACTTCTGGAGCTTTTAAATTGGCAGGCCAGTATAACATTCCAATTCATATTTTTGGGTATTATGGCAACTATATGGGAACATATTGGCCAAAGGAATCCCATTTTAGCGGAGACCTCACAATAAAACAAGCTCTTGCCTATTCAGATATGAATAAAAGAATAGTGTTATCAAGTAATCTGATGAAAGGTGTAATTCTTAACATGAGGCAAACACTTAAAAGGTTTGAAAGTGATTTAGGAGATATTGATATAAATCTTGATTACCATTCGATTGAAAAGTTGATGCTTTCTGAAGCAAGACTGAGAAAGGATTACTACAGTAGGTTGGATTCCGTTCTCCCAGAACCCTTTATGATATACACGAGGGAAAAAAGACCTCCAACAAACTACGGAAACTGTCTCATTTCATTTGTAAATTCGTTGATATATTCTGAAATCGTAACACAATCAAGACATACCAGCATAAATATCACTATTCCATTTTATCACTCACCTAGTTCTGGTAGGTTTGCGCTCGCTCTAGATCTTTCAGAAATATTTAAACCTGGGCTTGGAGATAGATTTATCGCTAGTATCACTCGTCAGGGAATCATTAAGCCGGATTCCACACATTTTCATTCAATTGGCGGTGGAATTTTGCTGAATGAGAGGGGAAGAAAAGTTCTAATCGAGAATTGGGAATCTTGGCTGGAATTGACAAATTATAACGAAAAGCTGAAAAGAAAGGTATCTCATAGAGAACTTATTAGAATGGAGATCCACAAATTTGCGAAGGATATTGAAGGGATTGAGCCTTATAAACCAATACGTTTTCCTGCTGATTGAAATGTTTATAATAATTGCTTATGATGTTGATGCTACTCGTACAGAACACTTTAAGAGAATATGTCAGAAGTATTTGATACGAGTTCAAAATAGTGTGTTTGAAGGAGAGCTAAGCAATGCTCAATTTTTAAAGCTAAAACACACTTTAAAAAAGGAAATTCACGAAAATGAAAAGTTAAGAATATGGATCACTTCAAAAATAATTGAAACTATAAAATATGGTAATATAGAATCCCTGGAAAGTGGATTCATATAAGCGTTTGGATTAAACGAGGAGAAGTGTATGATTAGACATCTGGCTCGTTTTAATTTGAAGAAAATATATTTAATCTAGTTTTGCATATTTAAAAAATATTAATTATAGGAGCGGTGCCCCCTAGGTTGATATAGGAAAATTTAAATATAAATTCAAAATTTGAAAGATAATAAAAGTGTTGTAAGGAGATAAATTTAATAGTAAAATGGGTTTTTCTTGTCAGAAATTTACTCTATAAGAGATTGATACTGGATTCCCACACTGAGATTCTGAGTTTTTACCGTGTCAGAAATTTACTCTATAAGAGATTGATACACAACGCCAATGACAATAGAATACACCCCCCATATTGTCAGAAATTTACTCTATAAGAGATTGATACTCCTCAATCGAGTAATACGTCTTCCCTCGACTTCCCGTCAGAAATTTACTCTATAAGAGATTGATACCCATTCACATATTCATATGCAGCGACCCCCGCCAAGTCAGAAATTTACTCTATAAGAGATTGATACTCAAGAATATTCGTTCCCACTCCATTCCTATTTAAGTCAGAAATTTACTCTA
>CAZXLU010000038.1:0-10307 GCA_964641875.1 Candidatus Woesearchaeota archaeon
AAAAATAAAGAAGATTTATATTTGATAATTCTAATAAAATAATTATGCTATTTAATCATTTAAATAAAAGAATAACTGAAAAAACAGTTAATTATGACAATAATCCGTATTTAAAAAGTAAATTATTAAAATCAAAAAGAAAAGCACAATCAGCTCTAGAGTACATGATGACCTATGGCTGGGCAATTCTAATAATAGTCATCGTAGCAGTAGTATTGTATTCACTGGGTATTTTCAACCCCTCCTCATCAATAACAGCAACAGTTACAGGCTTTGCAGGCTTAGGAACACCATCTGCAATCTGCTATTCAAACGGAGTGTTAAACATAACAATGGGCGATTCAGTAGGCTACCCCATATATCTGGATAGCATTACTTTCACTAATTCATCAAATGGAGTTGTTGTAGAAACACCTGATTTATTGATAAAGCCAGGCTCTACAAATCTTTTTTCCATTCCAAATATCTGCCCTGCGGCAGGAAGATATGTAATAAACGCAAAGATAGAGTATACAGAGCCAACACAATCGCTTCAAGGACCATATTTCTCCACAGGGACAGTAACAGGCACGGTTGTAAAGTACCTCAAAGTAGTAAAGCAAACAGTCTTTATAGAGTATAACCTGCCGGCAAACACGCAGTGGAATGCAACATACGATTCAATACTAGAGAAGTCAACAACAAACCAGATAACATTTCCAATAACGTCTGGAACGTATAGCTATACAGTCCATTTTGTAAACACTTCAAAATCACAGGGTTGTGCATATACTCCAACATCAGATAGCAGATATTTAAGCGGAACATTGAACGCCGGATCAACTCTAGATATAAACTTCTTTAGAGTAGGCTGTACACCGTTATTCACCCTATACAAAAAAACTTCCACTAGTTCTTCAAATAGCCTGAAGTTCACCGTACCTGCGGACTACTCATCAAGCAACCTTGTAATACTTGAAGGATACTCGGGAGACCTCGCAGGTCTAACAATCAATTCTGTGCCAAGCAGCTGTACAGTCCTAAATGAAAGCCTTGGCATTGGCGGCTATGCAGGAGTATACACTGCAGCATGCATTGAATCACCGGGAACATACTACTTCAACATTTCAAACTCCTCTTCAAGTCCATATGTTCTATCTCTTTCATCAGCAGCCTATGTATTCAACGGAACACATTATTCATTGGAAAGCAACATGTCTACCTCAACTTCATATAATAGTTACACTCTAAATGCAACGTTGAAGCAGGAGTACCCGCTTGTATTGTGCGGCGGCTCATCAGGTTTTAATGATATTAAACCAAACACTACATATACTCAAGTATTTGGTGGTTCCACAGCAATATGGGACTACGGAGTAAGCAACTACTGTGCTGCCTCAGTTAACTATCCAAGCGGTGTAACCTCCGTAGGATTAACCAATTCCACATTAAAGGAATATAATCTTACATTCAAGGAAGAAGGTCTAGCAGCTGGATCAAAGTGGACAGTCAACTTCAATGGAACAAACTACACATCAACAAATAAGGACCAGAGCATAATACTAAATGCATATTCTGCCCAGTATTTTGATTATAATTTCTACAATGTGACAACTACTTTCGATGGCTGCAGTGAGGTTTTCCAGCCGATAGTTTCATCAGGAGCATATAATCCGTATAAGAATGAAAACGAGACTGTAATAGAGAGATACAAGTTCATTTCAAGCTCTTGTACTCCATTTACCCTATACAAAAAAACTTCCACTAGTTCTTCAAATAGCCTGAAGTTCACCGTACCTGCGGACTACTCATCAAGCAACCTTGTAATACTTGAAGGATACTCGGGAGACCTCGCAGGTCTAACAATCAATTCTGTGCCAAGCAGCTGTACAGTCCTAAATGAAAGCCTTGGCATTGGCGGCTATGCAGGAGTATACACTGCAGCATGCATTGAATCACCGGGAACATACTACTTCAACATTTCAAACTCCTCTTCAAGTCCATATGTTCTATCTCTTTCATCAGCAGCCTATGTATTCAACGGAACACATTATTCATTGGAAAGCAACATGTCTACCTCAACTTCATATAATAGTTACACTCTAAATGCAACGTTGAAGCAGGAGTACCCGCTTGTATTGTGCGGCGGCTCATCAGGTTTTAATGATATTAAACCAAACACTACATATACTCAAGTATTTGGTGGTTCCACAGCAATATGGGACTACGGAGTAAGCAACTACTGTGCTGCCTCAGTTAACTATCCAAGCGGTGTAACCTCCGTAGGATTAACCAATTCCACATCTTCTTATTCATTACCTTAATAATTTTAAATTTTCTACAATCAGTAATATAATATTTTTAATTCTTTTAAGCTATCTTCTACTATTTTATCAATATCAATCTGTTTTTCCATTTCTTCTATTAATTCTCTTCTTGATTTTGTAGCAGGGTTTTTGGATACAATGGAGCAGCAGTCCTTGTATTTTTGTATAGATAATTCATAAAATCCATACTTTATAGATTTGTCTATTATTTCACTCTTGTTAAATCCTATAAATGGTCTGAAAACAGGTATATCTATGCCGTAGCTTATTGCATTTATATTCTCTATAGTCTGTGATGCTACTTGTGATAGAGAATCCCCTGAAACTATCGCTTGGTAACCATACTCTTGTGCTATCTTTTCTGCTAATTTAAGTAAGAAGCGCTTGAACATTACAAGTTCATACCTTTTATCTATTTTCATGGCAGAAAGGCTGAAATAGTGAAATGGTACAAGATATAATTTTATACCGGATTCTATTTTACTTAACTTTTTTGTTATTTCTTCTATTTTTCCAGAAATAGCATTTTCAGGAGAGTTTAATGCATAAACATGCAGTAAATCAACTTTTGAGCCTCTTTTCATTATTTCTATAGGTGCTATTGTGGAGTCTATCCCTCCAGAAAAAAGTGCTAGAACTCTTCCAGCACTACCTGTGGGCATTCCGCCCAGTCCTCTTTCTATATTATAATTTATTATAAAAGAATCCTTCATAATTTCCACTTTTATCTTTTTTCCTGTATTATTGAAGTGTATACCAAAAGTCTTAGCTATCTGTTCCTTTAATTCTACAGATGTTTTAGCAAATTCTTTGTCTACTCTTTTAACATCCAAGTTTATTTCTTTTTCATCTTTTATTATGTCTTTGATTAAATTCATCAATTCTTCTTCATTTCTATCAATTTTATATGCATGACCAATCCAAGAAACTCCAGGTGTCATTTTTATTATCTCTACAATCTTTTCATCAAAATCCTCTATTATAAGTCGATTATCAAGCAAATTTACCTTTTTTCCCGTTTTTTTCTCCAGATTTTTAATTAAAAGACTCTGAAAATAACCTCTTTGTTTTCCCTTTAATGCTATTTCATCATAGTGAACAGATAGTATTTTTTTCATACATCTAAGACTATCTTGCATCTAATTAATCCTTTTTCCTTTTTTATCTCAAGATCATGCAAAGTAGCTGCTTTTACATCTGCTAAGAAACTGTCCTTCAGTTTTTCCAATTTTTCTCCGATAGCATGGCATTTTAAGTTTAGCTTTTTGTCTATCTCTATATCAGCATCGGTAATAATGATATTTTTGTAATCTTTATAGAAAATTATTCTGTTTATGAAGTCCACTACGAGGTAATCCAGATTTTTTCCATGTAACTTAAAGTTTATTTTATTTTTCCCAGTTCTTTTAACATTTAAAACCATAACGTTTGATACAGCTATCGTTATATTTCTAAATAACTCATTCAATGTTTTACCGTATGCTATAAACGCTACATCAGCAGTTGCTTCATTTTTAAGTAGTCTATACCTTTCCATTACCCTTTGATATTTCCTATAGGTTTTAAGCTGAGAACTTTTAGGCTTATTCCTGCCTTATCCATAGAATCCACAACTTCATTTATATCTTTATAAGCTGATCCGCCTTCTTCTGTTAAACCAGCAATACTATTTGCTTTTACATATATTTGTTTTGCATTCATGCTTTCAAGTAACTTATCAGGCTTTATAGCTTTTCTTGCAGCTACTCTACTCATTGTTCTGCCACTTCCGTGTAAAGTAGTACCAAAGCTTTCTTCCTCCGCCTTTTTCGTTCCAATGCAGAGGTAAGAGCCGGTTTCCATGCTGCCGCCTACCATTACTGGCTGACCGGTTCTTTTAAGTATCCCATTTAGTTCTTTATTTCCAGGGCCAAAGCTTCTTGTTGCTCCTTTTCTGTGTACTATAACGCTAATTTTTTTGTTTTCAACATCATATTCTTCTATTTTGGCAGTATTGTGTGAAACATCATAAACAACCTCTAGACCAAGGTCCTTTTCGCTTCTTTTAAACGTATTTTTGAATGCTTCTATTATTTGATAATTTATTATTTGTCTGTTCACGAAAGCGAAATTTATCCCACAAGACATGGCTTTGAAATACTGTTGTCCTTCCTCAGAGTTAAAAGGGGCATAAGCTAATTGCCTGTCTTTTAGAGTTATTCCATTTTTTGAAGAATAATCCAGAAACTTTTTAATGTAATCACTAGCTATTTGGTGGCCAAAGCCTCTCGAACCAGTGTGAAACATTACTACTACTTGTTCCTTAATTATGTCTAGATCTAATAAATTAGCTATATCTTTGTTGAAGTTTTTGTTGACTACTTGGATTTCAAGGTAATGGTTTCCTGATCCAAGTGTTCCAAGCTGTTGTTTTCCACGTTTAAATGCCTCTTTACTTACCATTGAAAAATCGGCAGATTTTACTCTTCCTTGTTCTTCAACTCTTTCCTTGTCTTTTTTTGTAGCGTATCCTTTTCTTATAGCCCAATCTACTCCTTCTTCAGCTATCTCTTTTAAATCGGATTCAGTTAACTTTTTTAGATCTGTAAGCGTATTTGGAGAGTTAGAGCCTACACCAGCAGGCACCATTTTAAATAACGTATCAACTAACTCTTTTATTTTAGGTTTAACCTCCTTTAAACTCAAGTTAGTTTTTATCAGGCGCATCCCGCAATTTATATCAAAACCTATGGCCCCAGGTGAAATTATCCCTTCCTTTAAATCAAATGCTCCGGCCCAGCCTACCGGTACACCATAACCTATGTGAGCGTCACTGAATAAGTAGGAATATTTTAGTATTCCTGGTAAAGAAGCCGCATTTGCTGCCTGTTTAAACACTTCATCTTCCATCTTTTTCAAGAGGCTCTGGTTTGCGTATAATTTTATAGGTACATTTCCTATTTTTTTGGATTCCCAAGTATTCTTATCAACTTCTTTTAATGAATTTCTTATCTCTTGTACTTCCATTTATTTTAATGAATCTTATTGGATAAATATTAGCCATTGCTCATGTTTTCATATCCTTTTATAACATGCATATTCTCTTTATTCTTTTTCATTTTATCCACTTTACTTAAAATTTCTTTCTTATCCATCTTTTTACTACAAATTAGGATTGTATTCCCAGAACCAAGAGGGTTATTAACAAGATAGACCTTAAAGTGTTTTTTTAGCTTGTTTATATAATTTTGAAGAAATACAATAGCTTTAAAACTCATTGCATAATTTATTGCCAGTACCCCATATTCAGTTAAAGCTTTATCCATGTTTTCTATTGTTTCTTCCTCAAGAAATTCGTCAGGTATTTTATCACTGTCATAAGCGTCTAAAAATAAAAGATTGTATTTTTTATCGTTTCTTCTAAGAAACTTTATACCATCATCAATGAGTAAATTTATTTTATTTATGTCTTTACCAATAAAATCTTTTGATAATTCAACCATTTTTGGATCAATTTCAACAACATCCATTTTCGTTTTTTTACCATACAATTTTATCAATTGGTGTACGATTGTACCTCCCCCCAAACCTATCATAAGTATTTCTGGTTTTTCAAATAATAACGGCAATGGTGTAAAATAATCCCAGTAAGATCCAGTAAATATCCTATTAGGCGCTATCCTAGAGTAAGTTATTCCATTAAATTTAACACTTAGGCCATCAGGCCCTTTAGTTAATGTTAATACTTTATTTTGATCTTTTTCACTTCTAATTATCTTTTCGCCTTTTAATCGTTCAAATATTTTATTTATTATGCTCATAATTTTTTAAACCTGGCCACCAGTTGTATCTTTCTAATACAAACATTATGGATGGAACTATTAATAAAACTGAAATTGTGGAGTCTAAGAGTATACCTACTGCCACTATGAATCCAACCTCAGCTATAATAGGAACCCCGCTTGCTATCAATGAAAGAAATACTATGGAGAATATTATTCCTATGCTTGCAACAACTGGTCCGCTCTTAATTAAACCAAGTTTTATGGCTTCTACATTACTTTTACCTTGTTTTATAAATTCTCTTATCCGCATAACCAAAAATATATCATAATCGACACCAACTCCCATTATACTTGTTATCAAGAAAACCTGCGCTATTGATATAAAAGGTAAGGACAATATGTAATGGAATATCAAAAGTGTTAAACCGTTTGCAGCAATTACATTAGATATTATTAAAAGAACGAGTCTCAACGGAGTATATAGAGATAAAAGTATTATAAATAAAACGACAAATATCATGCTACCGAGAGACAATATTAGAAGATACGTGTTAGAATGAATGTTATTAACAGCATTACCCAAAAATACTTGTAATCCAGTTATGTTATATTTTATACCTGTGTTTTTCATGTAATTATCTATCTTATTGTAATCATTTAGAGCAGAAGTACTAAATCCAAGCGGTTTAAGGTAAGTTGTAAGCAAGGTATAGTTACTTTTGTTTGCTATATTAAAACTCTCAACTCCACTAATATTGCTTAATCCATTTATTATAGAACTAGTATTTGTTTTTCCGCTTATGTTTATAATCAATGGGTCTATAGGATCAAATTTAAAGTTATTTGTTGCAACATAAAAAGCTGTTTTAGCCCCTGAGTTAGGCAGTAATCCCAAGAAATTCATGCCTGGCTGGTAAGTAACAAAAAAGTATCCAGCTATCCCTATTAGTATAATAAATATGGCTATTATAAAGTATCTATTCATATGGTCAAAATTTCCAAGTTTTCTAAAGCTGTTTTCAAATGAAAATCCTGTCTTAAAGTTTGGGTAAAAAACCTTTTTACCAATGCTTATAAGAATAGATGGCATAAAGGTTACTGCTGATATAAGTACTATTAAAACTCCAATAGAATCTAATATTCCCGTAGATCCTAAAAATGCAAGATTGAACAGAGATAGTATTGCATAAGCTAGTATGACTGTAGTACCACTTACTAGCACTGCTGCGCCAGCTCCGCTAATGCTTATTTTTACGCTTTCTCTGTGGTTTTTCTTTAATTCCTGTTTAAATCTGTATAACATGTAAACTAAGTAATCTGTCGATATGCCTAACATAAGTATTGCAGTTAGTGCAGGATCAAAGAAGGATATTGTGCTTTTTAATATAATACTATATATAAAGTAAAATACTGCAAATGCTATAGATAAGTCAACAATATAAATCAATAATGGAACGAATGCAGCTATAGGAGATTTAAATATAAGGCCAGTTACTACTATAACCATAATTATACCAATTGTTATAGCTAACAATGTACCAAAATTAGTTTCACTTTCTATATTTTTACTTAAGCCAGTAGAACCAGTAACATACAAATTTAAATTATAATTTTTTGATATTTTTCCAAGGTATGACTTTACAAACGAATAATTAGAATTGTTTATAACTGCTATCAACGTAGTTCCATTGTAGTTTATAAGATTAAAAGTATCGCTTTTTTCTATTGATAAAGGATAGTTATTTATGTTATAATTATTTATTATATAACTCGGCGTTGAATTTTTATAACCTTTTATAACTCCAAGTATAAAAGCATATGTATTATTGTTCTTTTCAAAATTGGAGTTATTTAAGTTATTATACAATTGTTCTGTTAATCCTTTGATTATAGTATTATTTAAACTTGTTGGAATATTGCTAGCCGTTAAATTATATTTCAAATAAATTAGAGGAAGCTCTTTTTTTGCTATGTTTTTTATGTTATAATAAGTAGAATTTAATATTTCATATTCTATGGAGTATACAGAGGTTATGTTTTTATACTTAAAATTGTTTGATATGTTCTCTATAAAATTTTTAGTCCCATTATAAAAAGTATTATTGCTCACAATTACTGCAAGTTGCTCAGAGTTTCCTTTGCTTGAATTATTTGAGTTGCCAGTTATGTTATATGAAACTATACTGAAAAGATGTATTGCTATTGGTAATGATATTAAAAATAATGCAATCCATATAACTATTATTTTTTTATGGTGCTTTTCTATAGTATTTCCGAATCTTTTTAGATCAAATTCCATCAAGTTAAGTCCTTAATCTAGTTTCTTTAGAGTTACTTGTCCGTCTTGACCAGGTCTATTTATGACTATGGCTTTTCCTTTATCAGTTTCTAATATAGCCCCTTTTGTTATTATATTACGTCTTGCATATGATCTATTAGCTTTATTTTCCAATACCCTGACTATTTTAGCAGTTGAAGCTTTTTTATCTTTCGGGTCAAAAAGATTTCCTTTATCTGTTCGTAGTAAAACAATTTTTGTGTTTCCACCAGTCGTTTTAATAGTTTTTATAGTGTTATCTCCAACTTGCAATGGGATCGATAATCTTTTGAGCTCACTTCTTATCTTATCTCTTCTCTTTCCTTTAAATCCCCCACCAATCTTTTTAAGAGTGGGCGCAGTGCTTTTTGACATATTCTTATTTTATTAAATGCGTTGTATTTAAATGTTTCTTATTTTATACAAAGTCATTTATCTATTGATTCTAGTATTTCTACATTTATCTTTTTACCAACCAACTCTTTAAATCTCTCAGCATCTTTTATAGTTCCTATGCCTGAACCATAGTGCATTGGTATAGCGATATCAGGTTTCATTAATAAAGCAGAATTAGCAGCTTCACTTGCATCCATGACATAAATTCCACTCACAGGGAGCAATGCTATATCCATTTTATACTCTTTCATTTCAGGTATTAAATCAGTATCACCAGCAATGTATATTCTTACGTTGTCTATTATAAATATATAACCCACATTTCCTTTTTCCTTAGGATGAAAAGCTTTACCATTATTTGCAAATTTATTGATATTATATGAGTTAACTGTCTTTATTGTTATATCTTTTATTATTTTTACTTCGTTCGGGGATACAAATATTTTCTCATTTTTTATATCTTCTAACTGTTTACTGCAGTCTTTTGGTGCAACTATACTTGTTTTCTCGTTTATTAATTTCTTTATACTGTTATAATCCAAGTGATCATAATGGTCATGAGTTATTAAAATCAAATCGGCATCATTGTAATTATTTATGATTTTGTATGGATCAGTATAAACAATGCTTTTTTCACTTTTTATGCGAAAGCATGCATGATGCAGCCAATCTATTTTTAACCCTTTGTAATCCATATTATTTTATTATTTTTACTCGTTTTAAACGTTTTTAATAAAACATTAAATTTTTATATTCAAATAATTTAATGATTAAATGATATTAAGTGACAAAGATATAAAGCTTTCAATAAACAAAGGGGAACTTTTAATAAGCCCATTATCTGACGACACAATAAGAGAAAATGGAGTAGATTTAAGGATAGGGGATGAAATCTTACGTTTCATATATAACAAAGAGGCCGTTGATATAAATGATAAATCAATCCTTGAAAAAATATATATAAAAGAAAAAGTTGATGATAGTTTCGTGATATTTCCACAAGAGAGGGTTCTTATAAAGATAAGTGAAAATATAAAAATGCCAAATAATCTTGTAGGCATGTGCAATGTAAGATCAACATTTGCAAGACTTGGTTTGTCCATACCTCCAACGATTGTAGATGCAGGTTACGAGGGGAATTTAACAATAATGATGATAGGAGGGAATATACCTGTAAAGATATCAAAAGGTATGCGTTTTCTGCATTTAGTTTTCAGCAAAACATTAAATGAGGTTCAAAAACCTTATTCTGGACATTATAACAAAAGTTCAGGAGTTACTGGCGCTAAGGTATAAATGAGGTGAAAACTTTAATTAAGTATGAAAAGAAGTTCAAAAAATTGGAAAAAGTACCACAAAGACAGATGGAAAACAAGAAAGAAAAAAATGCTTGATAGAAAAAGAAAGCGAAGATTGTTAAGGGAGAAAAGCGCTTAAATATAAATAATTCAGGTTAAATTATTATTTGGAGCAGAGGTAGCGAAGTTTGGCCCAACGTGCAGGACTTAAGGTCCTTATCTGTCT
>CAZXLU010000039.1:0-10108 GCA_964641875.1 Candidatus Woesearchaeota archaeon
TTCATCGTTACCGGCACTGGGCTTTCCACCCAACTCATGCAGATCCTCGCAACCGATTCCATCCAGCCCGGCTCTGACATCGGCTATCAGACTGCAAAGATAATCTATGTTTATCATCCCCTTGGTGCAAAAATTGCCGAAGGGCCGATAGTCCTCGCCCAGTCCCAGAAAAGGGAAATATCCGTTCCTGATGGTCCTGAAGAGGAGTTGAAAAAAGCCTTTCTCCTCGAATGGAAACGCATCGGTAGGGTGGGCGCGGACAAGATCATCCGAAATGCCATGACTCAGGCCCGGATCTATGGAATCACTTCCCTGATCGTGGGCGAAAAGGGCATTGACACCGACAAGCCACTGGATCTGGAAAAGATCGGAGACGCCGAGCTTTATTTCAATGTTCTGGACCCGCTGAATACAGCCGGGTCGCTGGTGCTCAATCAGGATCCGAACGCTCCGGACTACCAGCATACTCAAGCCGTTCGGGTCGGTTCCACGACCTATCACCCCTCGCGCACCGTCATTGTGATGAACGAGTCTCCCCTGTTTATCCAGTGGGAAAATTCGGCCTTCGGGTTCACTGGCCGGTCGGTATTCCAGCGTGCCCTGTATCCGCTGAAAACGTTCATTCAGTCCATGATCACCGATCAGGCCGTGACGGAGAAAGCCGCCCTTCTGGTGGCGAAGCTCGAATCCCCGGAATCGTTCGTCGACAAGGTGGCTCAGCTCTTCCAGGGATTGAAGCGCACGATCATCAAGGGTGCCAAAACCGGGAACGTCCTGTCCATCGGCATCACCGAAGAAATCAACTCCCTGAACATGCTGAATCTCGAAGCACCGGCGAAGTTCGCAAGAGAGAACTGCATCAAGAACATTGCCACGGCGGCGGGAATGCCAGCGGTCCTTCTCTTAAACGAAACGATGACCAAGGGATTCGGGGAAGGCACCGAAGATTTTAAGATGGTCGTCCAGTTCATCGATTCCTTGCGAGAGGAAATGGACCCGCTCTATCGGTTCTTCGATACCATTGTGATGCATCGGGCATGGTCTCCAGCGTTCTATGAATCCATTCAGGCACGATTCCCGGAATACAAGAAAATTCCTTACGATACAGCGTTCTACCAGTGGAAGAATTCATTCGAGGCTGTTTGGCCGTCCCTTCTGGTCGAGCCGGATTCGGAAAAAGCCAAGGCCGCAGATGTCAAACTGAAAGCGGCCATTGCTGTCACGGAAGTGCTTCTCCCTGTCGTTGACCAACCGAACAAGGCCATCCTTGCGGGATGGCTGTCCGACGTATTGGACGAACAAAAGGACATGATCGCCACGCCTCTGGATCTCGACCTCGATGCCATTGCGACCTATGAGCCTCCCGTGAACCTGACGGAGCCCGGAGAGGGAAGAGACCGCAGAGAGCCGGAGAAAGACCTGAGCACGCGCATGGACGCTATTTTCCGTGCCGTCAAATAACGGCAATTTCCGAAGTGTCCTCGGAGAGGCCATCGCCTATTTCGAGAAATGGGGATACGAGAATCCTGCCGTCCTCCTGACATGGATCACCCGGCTCCGGATTGCCGCCGAGAAAGAAGCGGGACCGCTTGCCGTCCGGCAGAAGAAAGTCTCCGATGCCCTGGCATCGATCTTCTACCGAATGATTCGCAAAGGCCGCATGATCGAGAGAGCCAATCCGCACGTGTCGAAGATCACGCTCCGGATGATCTCTCCGTCCATGAAGGCGGAACTGGACCGACGAATCATGGCGTCTGCCGATCTGATCAAGATGAATCGCACAAAATCTATCGAAGAGACATTGCAGCGATTCTCGGGATGGTCGACATCGATCCCTCCCGGAGGATCCGGATCTATCGACAAGAGAGAGATTGTCTCGCACATTTCCAGGCCGCTTCAATCCCGGACATTTGAAGAACGACGACTTTCCATCGATCAGGGGCACAAGCTCATCGCCAACGTGAACCACATCATCGGCATCCAGTCCGGGGCCATCGCCGTCAAATGGCGGCACGTGCATCAGGCGGGATACGACGGAAGGCCGGAGCATGAAGCCAGAGACGGGGAATTCTTCGTCCTGAGAGAATCATGGGCACGGGAAAAGGGGCTGGTCAAGAAAGGTCCAAATCCGTTCTATGACGACATCGAACAAGTTTCTGTGGCTCCATTTTGCCGCTGCTGGGCGGAATTCAAGGTCAGCCTGTCGCAGCTTCCGAAAGAATTCCTGACCAAAAAGGGGATGAAAATCCTCGAAGAGACGAGGATGAACTGATGCCTTCCGTGAGCGAACGCCAGCACAGGGCAATGGAGGCCGCAGCTCATGGTCACTCCACGCTCGGGATACCGGAGAAGGTCGGGAAGGAATTCGTCAAGGCGGACGAGGAATTTATCACCATCGAGCCAAAAGAAGGCGAGCTTCTGACTCTTCCCATGAAGGATGAAGCGGAGAAAGCCTCTCCCAAGACGGAGCTCGACATCGCCAAGGCCATCCAGTCCGGCGAACTTACATCACCACAGACTTACGAGAACGTCGCCTTGTTCGATCTCCGGATCACCGGAACGGGTCTCTCTAAACGGGATCATCCGGACGAATGGGTGATGAGACCGGAGGAGAACTTTCTGACGGCCGATTTCGTCGATCGGTGCAATGGACTTCCGGTGATTTTCGAGCATCCGGACGAATCGATCCTGACGACGGACGAGTACCGGGAACGGGCCATCGGCACGATCATTCTTCCCTACATCAAGGGGAATGAAGTCCGGGGCATCGCCAAGATATTCGATGCTGACGCCGCCGAACTGATGATGGAAACGCACATCTCCACTTCTCCGGGCGTCGTGTTCCGGGAAGACGGAGATTCTTTCTATATCGAAGACGTGGACGGGGAAAGAGTCCTGGTGGAAGGCATCCCTTCATACGTTGACCACCTTGCGATATGCAGGGTGGGCGTATGGGACAAGGGAGGGAACCCAAACGGAGTGAACAGAGGAGAAAGCACAATGCCGAAAGAGGAAGAGAAGAAAGAAGAGCGCCATGACGATGCCGAATCCGGAACCACGGAGATGCTGAAAAAGATCATGGAGCGCCTTGACCGTCAGGACGAGCGCATAGAGGCAATGGACAAGAAGGGCCGCAAGGACGAGAAGGAAGAGAAAGAAAACAAGCCGACTCCGGAACTTGAGCTCGACTCCGAAAAAGAAGAAGCCGCCAAGCGTGCCGAAAAAGAGGGCGAAGAGGAGCGCAAGCTCGAAAAAAAGGCCGAGAAAGAAGGCGAGAAGGAGCACAAGGAAGAAGAGAAAATGCGCTCCGACGAGAAGCGGGAAAAGAGCGGAGAGTTCGAGAAGGAAGACAAGAAAGACGCCAAGAAGGACAAAAAAGACAACAAAGACGAGGAGAAAATGGACTCCCTCAAACAGGACAATATCCTACTGAAAGCCAAGCTCGCCAGTATGGAGCAGAAGTTTTCCAATTTCAGCCGGGAACTCACTCCGGACGAGCGGGATCAGCTGGGAGCGGCGCAGAGACGGGCGGATTCCGTGTTTCAGATGCTCGGGGAGAATTGCCCCGCCCCGATGGCCGGAGAACGTCCCATTCCCTACCGGAAGCGTCTTGTCGCCCGGCTTCAGAAGCATTCCGACAGGTTCAAGGAAGTCAAGCTCGACGCCATCGATGGAGCCGTCTATGACGAGGTGGAGCGCAATATCTACGATGATGCCCGCTCCGTCGCCTCCAAAGTCGTCCATGCCGGATCCGGAAAGCTGATCGCCATCCGGGAACTGGATTCCACGGGAACAAGAACCATCACCCGCTACGTCGGAGACTCCAAGGCCGGGCTGGCGCCTCTTTCTGCCCGTGGGGTCACTGTCCGAATCAACCGCGACCTCATCTCAAAAGGGAGATAATCCATGTCCTCGATCACCATCAATCCATATCTTACCACAAACCCCGGCGGACTGTTCGACGTCGACACGAACGGATTTTCCCAGGGATTCACCTGGGACAATCCCTCGACCTACATGTATCTGGAAGGCGGGAGATTCAATCCGTCGTCGACCGTTCCCATGATCGGAGGAGTTCCCATCGTCGAGAATGTGGCCGCAGAAAACGCGAACGGTCAGGGCCCGACAATCGACATCGCCACGACCAACGCATCCATTACCGGATTCTCGACCTTCGACCGAAATTATGCGGCTCCTCAGGTTCCCGGATCTCAGGTTCCGCTGGTCTATGCCGGCGGATCCGCAATGTTCTATCGCCTGAACCGGGGCGCGAGAATCGCACTTCAGGTGAGTGCCGCTCTTGCCGCCGCGCTCGGTGGAGGCTCTTCGATTCAGCAGGTCTCGTGGAACTTCACCACAAACATGCTGGATGTCTATAATGCCACGACAGGAGCCCTCCCAGTCAAGATCGTGTCGGGAGTCAACTCAAATTCCAAGATCGTGTTTTACAACAGCACAACTCAAACCTATTCATGGTCGACAGGCACCGCCGTCGTCGTGGAAATCTAAGGAGGATCCGCCGTGCCGCAAGCATTCCCAGCCCAAATGAAAGTCACTCCGAGCTTCAATGAACCCAAGCTCGTCGTGGCGTTTGCCCAGAAGTCGGGGGCGTTCGAGGCATTGGCCGGAGGAGCCCCCAAAACCTCCATTTCGTCGGAAGACCTGTTCGTCTACGTGAACAGCCTCACGCTCCGGTCCGAGGTTCTCGCATCCCAAAACGCTCCCACTGATCTTCCGTCCGCCACCCTCATTGCAGAATATTTCTCCACTCCTACCTATCTGCTGAGAACCCGTGCGATCTATGACCATCATGACATCGCCGCCGGAGCGAACTATTCCGTAGCCGTGCCGCAGGCCCAGAAGCTCGCCATGCGACAGGGCATCAATCAGTTCCGCAGGTCCATGCTCCTGTTCGGTCTCAATTCGGCAGGAGGGGAGGGGTTGCTCAATACGTCCGGAGCGAACGCCGTCACATTGCCTGCTGATCAGTACGGCAATACCACATTCTCCACCTACGACTCGGGAGACATGGCACTGTTCTTCCTTCAGCAGATCGTCGCGCTGAAGAGCAGGATGTTCCAGTCCGGGGGCAACATCAAAAACCGCATCGTGGTCATTTCTCCGCAGAGGATTTTTCTAGACCTCGAACAGGCCGCCATCGTTCAGGTCACGAGCTACCAGCGGCCGGGTGCAGGGACCGCAACCGTAGGACAGGTCATCGCCGACGTGTCGGAAGGGGTCGGAACCGAGTTCGACTTCTACTACGACGATACACTGATCGGCAAGGGAGCGGGCGGAACCGACATGGTAATCATGACCATTCCGGAGTTCGAGAACACCGACGGAGACGGCATCAATACTAACATCTTCTTTCAGGACATCACTCCCAAGATGCTGGACGTCAATCTGATGTACGCCGACGCTCCGGCACCGTTCGAGATCCCGACGCCGATCGCCGACGGCGGGGTGACGGAAATGCAGGAGATCCGGTCTTCATGCGGATGGTGCATCCGTCCGTTCGGGCTTTCTTTAGTCAGTATTCCTTATTGATTCTTCCGGAGGGGTTCTCCAAAAGAGGATCCCTCTTTTCTACCCATGCAGGAGGACCATCAATGCCGCTCTATATCGCAAACACCACCCGTCAGCACCACACCATTCAGGTCCGCGTTCCCGAGAGCAACCGGGTTTTGCTGATCCATATTCGTTCAGGCTCGCAGTGGGAGTCCGGAACCAACCTCTCGGAAACACAGTTGAATGCCATCGTCGAGCATGTGGAACGGTTCGGAGGAAGGCCGATCACGAGCCTCAAGGGCCGAAAGATCATCGGGTTCTCGGGATATATCTATTCCAACCGGAAGATCCCCATCGACTCCATTATGGCGGGACATGAACTGGTAATCGACGAGGCTCAGGATCGTTCGGTTCAGGCGGCTACGGCATCGGCTCTCGCCAACGATATCATCATCAACGATTCCGCGACCGGAGGAAAAAAAAGGCTCGCCAAGGTCACGGGGATCGAGGTGGTGGAAGAGCCGGCAAAAGGACAGCGACCGACAGGAAAAGAGATCGCAATGAGCCTTGAGGTCACTCCACAGGGACGGGACGACAAGAAGATAGCGGTCTGATAGATGGCATTCGCCAACCCTTCCACGCCGAACCTGGCTGACTTCATTGCGTTCGTCTACAACCACGGAATCACTTCCGTCACTCTCCCGTCGGGATCTCTCGGAACCGTTTCCGTCGACACGTCCGGGAACCTGACGGCGGGAACCTCTTCGGGAACGGTTTCGGCGGGGATGATCCTGATTGGCACGGGACTGTCGGACAATACGGTCCTTTCGACGTTCGACTCCACGACACTGACCGGAACGGTTTCTCCGGCTCCGGCAATCGCCGTAAACGATGCGACTGTGAACGCATGGTCCGCCTATCTGTCTTGGGCATTCTCTCAGGCTACGGGGGCATCGCCGGATCCTCCTCCTCTTCTGGCTCCGATTATCTGGGTGCTGGCGACCTACAATCTGGGACTGCACATACTTCTCCGGATCGCTCAGGACGTATCGGGACAGACCTTCTTTCAGGATACCAGGACGAGTTTCAAGCTCGGTTCGTTTATCTCCGGAGTGCTGGCAAATGCGACCGACGAAGCCACGGGAGCCCAGCTTGTCGTGCCGGATGCCTTCAAGAAGCTGTCGCTCGGGAATCTGGATCTCCTCAAGACTCCCTACGGACAGGAATATCTGATGTACATCCAGCAATACGGGCCGACCATCGTCGGAGTGAGTTGAATGGGAACTCTTCATCTCGGAGTCGTTGATGTCGCTTATGTCGGGGGAGACGAAAAGCCCACGACGACCGGAGACGTGGCGACGTTTCTTGAAGAGGATTATCACGTCATGGAGGTCTTCTTCGAGGCGAAGAAGGACAAGATCCTGAAGTCCGTAAACGACGCCCTTCTGCATCAGATCGAAGCCCTCATGCAGGGGGCGGCACCTCCGGCTCAGGGAACGGTTTTCCTACCGGAGGTGGAAAGCCTTTTCCGGGATTTTGTGACCACAAGGGAGATCGAGTCGATCACAGGGCAGACCGAAGCCGCCCGTCTCGGAGTCTCCCATCGGTTCAAGAATGCGAACAATCGGACGATCAGCCCCCAGAGCATCGCGGAAGGCAAGCAGAAAGCGGTCAAGACCGTCGCAGTGGCAGGACGGGGACCGAGGGCTTCCTTCGTAGACACCGGACTCTATACGGCATCCTTCAAATCATGGCTCACACCCTAACGGAGACCGCGCATGGCAATTCCCATCCGTTCCAAACCGACAGCCACTTTCTTCTCCGTCTCGAACACGGCCGCCCTGACCGTCGGAACGGCATCGACCAACGTGCAGATTCCATCGGGAGGGGCACATCTTCTTCTGACGAATGTCGGGTCCAATGTGGTCTATGTTTCCCTTGGGATGGACAATACCGCGGCTGCGGCTATTCCCGTCACCGGGACTCCGGCTTCAGGGATTCCCGTTCTTCCGAACAGCAAGCTCATGCTCTACGCCGGGACCGGGACATGGATTGCCGCTATTTCAGCCGCTACCGGAAACACTCTGTTCGTGACTCCCGGAAACGGGGCCTAGCGCCGGATGAACGTCAACGAGGCGGTCGCGGCTGCGGGTCCGCTTCAGGCATTACTGGATCTTGGGCTTGACGGTCTCTCCAAGAACCAGCAGGTCACGTTCAGCCTCTACAAAAAGTTCGTGTTCATTCAGGACGGATACGTATTCTGGGTGAACGCCGGGAATCCGATGACGGTCAACGGTTCTCTCCATTACGCGACCGACCGGGTGCAGGAAGAGGATCAGACCATCGGCATAAATACGATGATCTTCTCTTCCGAAGCGGAGATCACGCAGTTCAACGACATTCTTCCGGAATATATGTGGATCGCTCCATGGATTCCTCCGGGGGGAACAAGCCCTATCCTGATTGCCTTTTCCCGGCGCGGAAGATTCTACGACCGGGCAAAGATATGGCATTACAGCGGATATGCCATTTTCCCGGCATTGCAGTCGCAGATCATCCAGTCCGAGGCGGATCTTCCGGTCGAGCCTATCGTCTCAAATAGCCTTCCGATCTGGCTTGGGCAAAATTCGCTCGCTCCGGTTTATCCGTCGTTTCTAGTGCCGGACAATGCCGTGCCTCCCTATATCGTGGCGCACATCGATCCGGCGGAAACGATCTGTCTCGGATCGTTCCCGGTCAGGGGATGGCCGGGGAACATCATCTCCGGATCCGGATCTGCACCGCTCTACAATCTTCCGGTATCCCAGCTTGCGAGAGATGTTGTCCGATTCACGTTCTATGGATTCACGAACCAGCAGGCGATCCAGTTCTACGCAAGTCTGATGGAC
This sequence comes from Candidatus Woesearchaeota archaeon, assembly GCA_964641875.1. Classification (GTDB taxonomy): domain Archaea; phylum Nanobdellota; class Nanobdellia; order Parvarchaeales; family Parvarchaeaceae; genus Parvarchaeum. Next base: position 8,400 of record CAZXLU010000039.1, read on the forward strand.
TACAGCCTGAATACAGACGACTTCGGATTCTGCAACACGCCGACGATCCGGGACGAAAAGCGGTCCCAGGTGGAAATCGCCGCCATCGCCATGAAGAAGACCATGATTCTGGAAGCGTCGTACTATCAGTCTACATCGGACGCCATCGCCCGACGGCTGATACTGTCGGCGGCAGTCACCATAACCGTAGCCTAATCCAAAAGAGGAAGACCGATGCCTGTACAGACTCCTTACGCACCCCGTCCGACCAGTTCATTGTTGAACATTACCACCCAGACCGTTGTCAAGGCGAGCCCCGGAAAGGTCTTCACCGTCTCCGTCACGACCGCAGGCACTACCTTTGGAACGCTCAACGATGCGGCCACTGCCGGAACGGTCGCCGCGACAAACCTGATCGGATCGTTCGAGGCTGTCGGAACTTACGACTTCCATGACTGGCCTTGCGCGAAAGGGATTGTCATCACTCCCGGCACCGGGCAGGTCCTGTCGGTTTCCTTCTCCTAAATTCTATAGCCTACGGGAGCCTGACGCATGGCACAGACCATCACGAGCCAGATTGTCACGATCAATGAGACGGTCGTTATCGCTCCGACGCCTTCTCAGCTTCAGCAGTCCGGAGCGTTCATCTCGGTCGGGGGAACGACCCTTGCGACCGGAACGTATCAGTTTCTTTCCAGCTCTTCCGCCCTTGCGACGATCCTGTCCAGTACCGGAAATTTCGCCGAGCTGGAAAATATGAATACCACGTTCTTTGCCAACGGAACGGTTCAGGGCGTCTACGTTCTGGAACTCGGCGTCCAGACGACTACGGATGCCGCCGTATCGGCATTGCAGACATGGATCCAGAACAATCCGAAGGTTTTTTATGCCTATCTGGTTCCGGCCAATTGGGATTCGACCAAGGACGAAGTGGGGTCTGTCACGATCACGAATGGGGGATCCGGCTATACCGCCGCCCCGACCGTCACCTTTTCAGCCCCGACGTCAGGGACCACGGCGACGGGAACGGCGACGATCCAGAACGGAGAAGTCATTTCCGTCACGATCACGAATCCGGGAAACGGATATACTGCGGCTCCTACTGTGACATTTTCGGCCCCGACTTCCGGAACGACCGCTACAGGGACCGCCAATCTGGCATCCGCATTCAACATTCTCGCGGGAAACTTTTCTTCTCCAACGGGACTGACCTATTTCTTCGGCACAACAACATCTTCCACTATCGGAAACTATTCCCCGAACAAGAGTCTCAATCTGATGGTAGATGCTCCGACCGCCCCAAGCACGGAGTTTTCTCAAGCCGCGCAATTCTACAACTGGCTCCTGAACAATCCGGGACCGGCAAACAAGCTCGCCCCGATGGGATACAGATATCTCTACGGCGTCACTCCGTGGGCCGTGCTGGGGAACTCATCGACCATCGATTCCATTCTGTCGGCTTATGGCAATCTGATCGAAACCGGATCGCAGGGAGGCATCTCCACTTCCTGCCTGTTCAAGGGCACGATGATGGACGGGACTCAGGGACAATGGTGGTACGGGATCGACTGGTTCAACATTCAGGTCAATCAGGCATTGGCCGCCGCCATCATCAACGGGGCGAATTCCAATCCTCCGCTCGAGTATGATCAGACGGGAATCAATTTCCTTCTTTCCGTTGCCAATCGGGTCGCAAAGGATGCGGTGACCTATGGATGCGCATTGTCCGC
>CAZXLU010000040.1:0-5375 GCA_964641875.1 Candidatus Woesearchaeota archaeon
CATAATTTAGTATATTAGCAATTGTACTATTTGAATTATTAAATATGTTATTTAAATAACTACCTATAGTATTACCATTTTGTTTTATAATTCCAAACATGGTACTAAGTGTTATTGAAAAATTACCGTTATTACCTGGTGTACTACCTGATACAATGTAGTTTGACCAATTTGTACTTCCTTCTGTTGTGAAGTTACCTTTCCCAAGTGTAATTGCTAAAGGTATATTGTTGCCAGGAGTTGCGCTTGAAAATACACCAGTTGCTCCATTGAAGGTAACACCCTGGCCAGGTATAAAGCCTGAAATAGTAAGTTGGGTTGAACTAGGTGTTAATGAGTATGTAGTAGTACCATTACTTGTTACTGTTGAACTGTCAAGAGATATAGTAACCACTTTTGGTGTAACTGTATCTACTCCAGTAACTTTTGTATTTGGGGTTATTGTATAGTTAGATAGGTTAGTACCTGTATTTCCTATTAAATTACTTGTAGAAATACTTGAACTTGTATAGCTTTCACTTCCAGCATTAGCATTAGATAATGTAGCTGAAATACTGCTAGAAGAAGCTCCCTGACCACTTACAAACCCTGAAAGTGCTATAGAGTTTCCAGGTAATGTAGTAGTTGTAGTACCATTATATGTTGTTGACACATTTAAATTGCTACAATTTGTACATGTTAATAATTTAGGTGTAATACTTCCACCTGTAAATGTTGAAGGTAGTGTATAATTACCTGCATTTAAAGCATTCGTAAATGCTGAGTTTCCAGTTATATCACTTTGAGAAAGTGAAACTGTACCGCCAATATTACTTCCAACATTACTAGTATTTAAGTTACCTAAAACGTTGTTAGCTAGAGACGCAGTTTGTCCGCTTACTACACCGCCAAAGCTGCTGTCACTTGGTGATAAGGTAATTGAAGTTGTATTGTCGTATACCTTACTTGCGGTTGTACTTAGTGATAGTAGTGCAGGAGTAATATTTGCAGTAGTAGTTGCTGTTGTAGAAGACAATGTATAGTTGCTTGCTAAACCAGTTCCATTACTTAAACTGTATCCTTTAGCAGTTACAGTTATACCGTTACCTACATTGGCTGAAGAAAAGTTTACTGAAGTTGGGTCATTAACTGTTAAAGTTTGTCCATCTAAAGCTGTAACAGTACCTATACTTGAAAGTGTTGCTGAAGTATTGCCGTCATATACCTTATTATTAGCCACAACACCTGAAAGTGTTAATGAATAAGGTGTTATAGTTCCGTATCCAGAAACATTCATTGTCGGTAACGTATAGTTATTCCAGGAGAAGCCGCTACCAGTTGTGGAAAAATTTGTATTTGATAAAGAAGATGTAACTGGAATGTTATTTCCAGCATTAGGAGAAGAGAAGGTACCTGTACCACCAATAAAAGAAGCACCCTGACCGCTTACGAAGCCCGACAACACCGCTGTTGTATTGCTTGGTGTGAGTGTAGCTGTAGTTGTTGTATCGTATACTTTAGTGATACCTGAGATACTTCCAGAGAATGTTAACTGTGCAGGAGTAATTGTGCCTGTACCAGAGAGTGTCATTGTAGGTACAGTGTAGTTACTCCAGGAAAAGCCACTACCAGAAGTAGAAAAGTTGCTTGTACCTAAAGTGGCGGTAACAGGAATACTAGTGCCAACGTTAGCAGTGGAGTAGTTTCCTGTAGCTCCGGTGTATGTTGCTCCCTGGCCGCTTACAAAGCCGGAAAGAGTGGCAGTGGAGTTCGATGGTGTAAGTGTTGCTGTTGTCGTCCCGTCATAGGTCTTCGTCGGGTTCGAGACCGACCCGGAGAAGGTCAGTGATGCAGGGTGTATATCAACAGTACCAGAGTTATAAGTAATTGCACCAATACTATCTTGTGAAGTTGGTGCTGATAGTAAAATTCCACCAGCTGTTAAAGTACTTATACCAGCATTAACATTAGTGCTTGTATACCCTACACCACTAAGTGTAGGTGTAGCGTTACCAACCATTGAGGTAGTTAAGTTAGAAGTTGAATTAAATTCTGTGCCAGTATATGTACCATATGCACCATTAACATTAACTGTTTCTTGTGGCATATCGGCAACAAGTACAGGTGTACTCATACCAGAAGCTATATACCATGGAGAAGAAGTTGTAGAACTTGTAAATGAGTTACTTCCCCATGAATTAAAAGAATAGCCAAGTGACGACATGTAATTTTGAGAAGCTAATTCTGAAGCTGAAATACTGGTTGCTAAGGTTGGAGTACTAGGTGAAGCTTCAGTGCCTATACCACTACTAGAAGGTACGAAAACATTTCCAGAAGTTGTTAGTGTATATGAACCACCTTTAACAAAGTTACCGTCGAAGCCATATATATTACTTGTTGAATTATTAATATAATTATTTTCAATTGTAATATTACCATTTCCATCTAATATTTCACCAGAAAAACCACCAGCATTAATACTAGAGCCATTAATTGTAAATGACGATGAGTTTTGATAGTTATTTACAATTGATATAATACCAAAATTACCAGTAATTTCACCAAATAACCCGCCAATAACACCATTACCATTTATATCTAAATTACTAGTAGAGAATGAGTTATAAACAGTAGAAGTTAGAGAAGAATTATTGCCAAGATATGCTCCAAATAGTCCACCAACGTATACAGTAGTATTTGGTGCATTTACATAAATTAACCCTGAAGAATATAAACTATCGCTAGTATTACTTTTACTTTTTTCTATACCAGAAATTCCGCCTATATCAGATGATATATTACTATCTGAACCACTTCCTCCAATATTAACTGAAATTTCTCCTGTATTTCCTACATTTTCAATAAATGTAGTAGACAACATATAAATTTCAGACATGCTTCCAATTATTCCACCAATTTTATTACTTATTACAGTACCTGTTCCACTTCCATTTCCAGTAATTGTATCACTAACTGAAGCTGATGATAAACTAGAATTTATTTCTTTTCCATTAAATTGTCCTACTAAACCACCTTCATAAATATTTTCAGATATAGAAGAAGTACTTGGAAAATAGTAAACATTTGAATTTACTGTTACATTTCCAGAAACAGTATCATTTGTTAGTGTAGGTTCAATAGCACTATTTCCCATATCACCTACAACTCCACCAATATTCACATTTACAGAAGTTCCAGATGCTGCAGTACTTGGTATTGTAATATTAGTAACAATATTTTCATTATTAATATTTAAATTATTTATAGAATGGTTAGATGCATTAATAAAACCTGTATATACACTATTGCTACATGAAGTATAAGTACCTTCAAACTGTTCATTTACTCCTGTAATAGTATGGTTTAAACCATTAAATATACCGTTCATTCCTAATGCTATCCAGTTACTATTAGTAGAAGAACCAGCAGAGTATGTATATCCATTTGCAGCAGTAGCGTTTTCTACTTGTGTTAATGCACTACCGCTTAAAGAAGTTGAAGAAGGTGATGGTAATGTTAAATTTGTATTTAAAGCATAGTTATTATTATAATGGTTATTATCTATATAAAATAGGTCATTATTACTAGACAAAAGCATATATGGCGTTACAGTACCAGAACCAGAATTTGAAAATGTTGTTGGAGTACTATAGTTTGTAGGGTTGTAGTATATATTTAAATTTCCACCAATATTTAAGCTTCCACCACTATTAAGCACTACAGTACCAAAACCTGAAGGTACTCCACCACCAGTTGTATTTGTAGCAACACCACCAATATCCATGTCGTCTGAACGTAGTGTTAATGCACCAGTTGTCGAAGTTATAGAGTTGTTAATTTCAATATTGTTTACAGCATTTAATGTAAGTTTATTACTAGAAGACCAAGAAATTGGGTCATTTACATAAATATTACCAAGGCTTCCATTTATACCCATAGTACTGTCAATAATGACATTATTATTTGCAAGCATACTGTCAAGGCTACTACCGGAGATATCTTCATACGAAGTGGTATTACCAGCTGTATTACTTGCAGTACCGGTATTCTCACCGATATAGAAGCTTGCTGGGTCCATCAACCATGTGCCAACTTTACCATTTGCAGCAGCGGTAGTTATGAAGGCATTTGAAAGTATATTAACTCTTTCTCCACTTGTCTCTATAAAGCCACCATTTCCAGAAATTGGTGCAGAAGCATTAAGAGTACCAGAAACTGTAGTAGTACCAGAAGACATACCAGAAATAAGTTTTATATTGCCGTTTTCTGCAGTTATATTACCACTATTGTTAACAACACTATTAACCAAGCTATCCGAAGCACCTGCTTGTAAAGAAATTTCCCCACCGTTTGCAGTAAGTACTCCATTATTGTTAATAGTAGCTTCTGCATTATTTGAATTAACATTAAGTTTTACAGCATTTGTATCATTAAATGACAAAGAAACATTATTACCTGCACCAATAGTTATACTTCCTTTTGGTGCTGAAATACTACCGGAGTTAGTAACATTATTACCAATTAATGATACATTTCCACCGTTAGATACAGAAATGTATCCACTATTTTCTATATCACCATTTCCACCAAAAAAATTAAAGTTGTTTTCGTTATTATATGAATTAAGTTTTAGACCGGATGCTACAATTCCAGAAGTAGAAATATTAGCTGTATTACCAAAAATTATTCCATAAGGGTCCATAAGAAAAATTCTTCCATTTGCCTGTATTTCTCCAAAAATTTGTGCAGGAGAAGTACCACCTATGTAGTTAAAGGCTATAGAAGAAGAATTAGGTTGTAGATAATTTACTAGTTGTCCTTTTGAAATATTAAAAGAATTCCAATTTATAGAAATATTTGGAGATAACTGTTTAATTGTAACACTAGTACCATTAGTAGATATTTTACCTTTACCGGAAGTTACATGTCCTCCAGAAGGTAAAGCATAAGCTAAATTTCCTACACTTAGTAATAGTGTTAATGTGTATATGACAACCTTTTTGAAATACATATATACCCCTTAGTGAAATAAAAAATTAATTTAAAATACATACTATATATAATATAGCACAAAAAAAGTATTTTTGCTATAGTAAATAACAAAATAAGTAAATAAAAAAGCACCTAGGAATAGGTGCTTTTTTTATAATAAAATTTAAATTTTAGAAATTGTATTTAATTATTTTATAGTTATTTTTTCTTAGAATTATCACTTTTCTTTTTTAATATTTGAAGGTTTGAATTTTGTAAAACAGTACCCATACTCATACCTTCATTATCAGCTGTTACAGGAGATACCATGTCGTTTTCTGGTTGAATAAATGTATCATAAAAACCTGGGAAAGCCGGAGTAACAGTTACAACGTCTACTGTATTTACTTTATGTGCAGGCTTTA
>CAZXLU010000040.1:5475-9980 GCA_964641875.1 Candidatus Woesearchaeota archaeon
CTGCCAAAATTGTACCAATACCAGAAATATGCATATAAGGTAACATATAGTTATTCCATAAGAAGCCACTACCAAATGAAGAGAAGTTTCCACTACCTAGAATAGCTGATATAGAAATACCACTACCGACATTAGGAGAAGCATAGTTACCAGTACCACCTATGTAAGTTGCTCCCTGGCCATTAACAAACCCTGATAGAGTTGCTGTTGAGTTTTGTGGTGTTAAGGTTGCTGTAGTTGTACCGTTATATGTCTTTGTTGGGTTATTGAAAATACTTCCACCATTAAATGTAAGTTCTTTTTGAGATACATATGCATTACCAATTAATGAACTACTAGAAAATGAATAATTGCTTAATGTTGTACCTGAATTAGCGGTAAAATTTGATAAATTTATATTAACAGAATATGTTTCATTACCTGCATTTGCACTGTTTAATGTACCAGTAAGTACTTGGCTATTATTAAAAGTAGCTCCCTGCCCACCTACGAAGCCAGTTAAATATGCACTTATTGAAGTGCTAGGTATTGTAACTGAGGTGCTACCATTATATGTTGTAAAAATTGTACCACCTGTACAACTACTACAAGATAATGCTTTAGGTGTAATTGAAGCACCAGAAAATGTTGATGGAAGTATGTAATTACCAGATGATAATGCATTATAAAAAGCCTGTTCTGCGGAAGTAGTATCAGTAAAATTACTATCACTTAGAGAAGAATTGAGTGTACCAGACAAATTACTTCCAACATTACTACTAGATAATGTGCCTGAAATATTTGTATTTAATACAGCACTTTGTCCAGAAAGTACATTTCCAAATGTATAATTTGTACCACCAATAGTTACAGAAGGTGAACTACCGCTATATACTGAAGAAGCAGTAGTATCAAGTGTAAGTTGGATAGGTGCAGCAACAACAACTCCAACTGGAGGTAATGCTGTAAAGTATTGTGTGTTTATACTACCATTATAATTACTCATACCAGTAGAAGCAGAAGAAGTATTAGCTGTGCCCTGGTTGCTTGTAGGAGTATATGGGTTACTATCTACAGTAGTTAAACCATTATATACTGGTACAATTTGTGAAGTTTCAGAAGTAGGAGCAGTTCCTGCACTTATACCACTTGGAACTATTGTGTAGCTACCACTAGTAGAAAGCGAACTTGTTACTTGCCCGCTACTGTTATTTACCGTGTAAGTTACACCAGTAGTAGATAATGTATCTGTATATCCAGCTGACATTGTTGTCAATAAACCAACGCCGCCATACGAAGTACCACCAGTGCTTGTTACAACACCCGCATTAGGGTTAAATGAAGAATTAGAGTATTGTTGAAGTACATTTGTTGCTGTAAAAATTTCGGAAGGCATAGTACCAATGAGCATAGGTGCAGCAGTAGTACTACCATTATATGAAACATTTCCCATATACCATGGAGCTACAGAAGCTGTCTTTGAAAAACCTGTGCTTGTCCAGGTATTGGTACTAAAACCAGAAGGCATAGAAGCAAACGAAGATAAACTTTGTCCAGTAATACCAGTAACATTTCCATTGCTAAAAGCTGTACTATTTGCACCTCCTGGTGTCGTATTGAAATAATTGTTAGTAAATGTACATGAAGTACAGAAAGTTGTTGTAGTACCTAAAAACCCACCTACTTCTTCTGTAGTACTTGTTCCACTAGCTGTTACAGTACCTAAAGAATAGCTATTCTTTATAACTGAAGAAGTATTACCTGATAAACCCCCTTCATAAAAATTTACAGAACTAGAATTCGAACTTCCTGTTACACTGCCTGTAGAATAACTATTACTAATTCCGCTAGTAGCTATACCAACTAAACCACCTTCTGAAGTAGTAACATCGGCTGATGTGTCTTCTTGGTCAGTTGTTACATTTCCAGTAGCATAACTCCTATGTATATATACAGCATCACCGACAAGACCACCAATATTAGCTACATCATTAGCTGATACTGAAGCTGATGAAAAACTATTCCATACACTACCACTTTCTCCAGCAAAACCACCAACTTCTCTAATAACAGCATCACATGCCGTACTTTGCGTTATAGATACACTACCACCTGAATTACTTGAATTATAAATATTACTATTATTCCAACCAACAACACCGCCAACTTTATAACTATCATAAATACTTGAATTATCTGTAATTGACACAGTATTATTAAAACCATTTACATTAAATAATGTACCATTTTGACCAGAAACTCCACCAATAACATATTCTGGTTCATTAGAGCTACTTTGTATAGTTATTGTTGGGTCAACAGTTGTATTTTTTACATATGAATTATATATTTCATAGCTATCGCCTACTAAACCACCAATATCAATATTACTTGTAGTTGATATATTTTCACTTATAGTACCACTTGATACATAAGAATTATTAATACTACCATTATTAAAGTATCCTACTAAGCTTCCAAGGTATAGAGCGCTACTACCACCTGTTATTGAAGGGTTAATTAAACCTATGTTATTTATAAAACTTCCAGTGTCGTAGCCTATAAAACCGTCAGAAGTATGTTTAGTATCATTTGTAATTGTTAAGTTTGAAATTGTGTATCCTTGACCATTAAAATTACCTGTAAAAGGAGTAGAAGTACCACCAAACCTTATCCAATTGCTATCACCACTACCTAAGCCTGAATAGCTTCCAGTATTTGCAGTTGTTGCATTTTGTATTTGAGTAATGTCTACAGTAGAAGTAGAAGAAGTTACAGAAGGTAATGTAATATTGGTATTTAATGCATAATTATTACCAAGTACTGTTGAAGTTTGGTTATTGTCAATGTAATAAAGGTCAGCATTACTAGATATTAGAGCATATGTATTTATGTAACCAGATGAGTTTGAATTAGTAAAACTTCCGCCTAATGTACCACTATTTGCTGTAAGAGCACCAGAAGTACCGTAATTACTTATATTGGTATATATATTTACATTACCAAGTGTACTTAAACTACCACCATTATTTACAGCTACAACACCAACGCCAGAAGGTACACCGCCACCGGTTGTATTTGTAGCAACACCACCTATAGCCATATCATCTGCTTTTAATATAATATTACCATAAGTACTTCCAGCATAACTACCATTACTAATTGCGGTATTAGTAATAGCATTATTAATTTCAATATTATTAGCAGCTTCTAAAGTTAAGTTATTACCAGTATTCCAAGTTATAGCATTATTAATATATATATTACCTTGAGTACCTTTAGTACCTTGAGTACTTTGAATAACAACATTATTATAATTTAAAGCAGTACCTAATGAAGTACCAGAAATGTCTTCGTAATTAAGTACATTTCCATAAGTATTATTTGCAGTACCAGTGGTATTTTCACCGATATAAAAAGAGACAGGGTCCATTAGCCATGTGCCAACCTTACCATTTAATGCAGCAGTTGTTATAAATGCATTAGGTAGTATATTAACTCTTTCTCCGCTTGTTTCAATAAAACCGCCATTACCACTTATTGGTGCAGAAGCATTTAAAATTCCACCAACTATAGTGGTACCTGCTTTTTTACCAGAAAGTAATGTAATATTTCCATTTTCTGCTGTAATATTTCCTGTATTTTCTACAAGTGAAGCCACTAAGCTATCAGAAGCACCAGCCTTTAATTGTATAGTTCCACCGTTAGCAGATAATACACCGCTATTATTTATAGTAGCTTCTGCAGTATTTGAATTTACGTTAAGCTTTACAGCATTGTTGTCATTAAATAATAGAGATACATTATTTCCTGCTCCGAAAGTAATACTTCCTTGTGGTGCTGAAATACTGGAATTATTTGATACCTTGTTACCAATTAAGGCTATATTACCACCCGGCATAACAGAAATATGTCCGTAATTTTCGACATTTCCTGTACCAGTGAAGTTAAAACTACCTGTAAGTGGGTTGTATGCAGAAAGTTTTAAACCTGAAGCCACAAGGCCAGCAACTGCAACTTCAGAAGAAGGTCCAAAGAGTATACCATATGGGTTAAGTAAAAAAACTCTACCATTAGCTATAATACTTCCATTAATATATGAGGGTAATATGCTATTAATTTCATTGAAAGCTATATAAGAAGAATTAGGTTGTAAATATTTTACATATTGTCCTTTAGATATATTAAATGAATTCCAGTTTATTGAAATGTTAGGAGATAATTGTTTAATAGTAACTCCGTGAGAAGATGAAGATATACTCCCCTTCCCCGAAGTTATATGTCCACCTACAGGCATGGCATATGCTGGTAATGCAAAACTGGCATTACCTACAGCTAAACCAATTGAAAGTATATATGATACAAGTTTATTACTTAATGAATTTTTTAACATATATAGAAATACTCCTGTAATAATGTAACAATTATGTTGTAATTTAAATTAATTTTTAATATATTAATACTATTAATATAACACTAAATTCAACTTTTAATTAATAATTATTAAATTTTTTTCTTAATATTTT
>CAZXLU010000041.1:0-7063 GCA_964641875.1 Candidatus Woesearchaeota archaeon
TGCTACCGTGTTAAAGGTCAACCATTTTTTTATGTTTTAAGCATTTTTCTTTCTCCAAGGTTCATTATGTTTAAGCATGACATTCAGAATGATCAACAGTTTTCTCATGCAAGCAATCAGAGCTACTTTAGAAGGTTTGCCTTCCTTCTTTAATCGGTCATATAAAGTTTTAATTACTGAGTTATTCCGAATACAGGTCAGAATGGGCATATAAAGGGCTTTTCGAACATGAGCTCTTCCCCCTGAAATCATGGCTCTTCCTCGAAAGGCTCCGCTCTCACAATTTCGAGGAGCAACGCCCACAAGAGCGGCTATCTCTTTCCGATTGGCTTTTCCTAATTCAGGCAAATAACACAAGAGGGTTGCAACGGTTCCAAATCCAACACCAGGAACACTTTCAAGGGTTTCTTTCTTGCTCCGAAAATCATCATCAGACTCAATAAGCTCCTCAATTTTCTGTTGAATCTTTTGCAGATCGTTCTCTAAGTCCTTAATCCTCTTGTCAATCAGAGTACGAATAAAGGCAGAGGGATGATCATACTCAATCTGATTTTGTTGTCTTTTTTTCTCTTCTACTAAGGTATTTCTATAAGAAATTAAACTGTCTAACTCTTCTTGCTGCTTTGAAGGATAAGGACTTTCTCTCAGGGGGATTCCTTGGTCAGAAAAACTCCTCCCATAAGCACATAACATTTTTGCATCAACTTTATCTGTCTTTGCAAAAAAGTTTCCTGAACGAGCAAAATTCCTGCTTTTAAAAGGATTAACAAGGGAAACCTTAAATCCAGCTTGACTGAGTAATTGATGAACTAATCGTTGATAAACACCTGTTGATTCAATAATAACTCTTTTTTCTTCTTCACTTTGATACGCTTTTATGAGTTCCTCAATTCCTTCCTGAGTGTTTGGAAATTGGCGATGTTTTTTGTCTTTTGAAGTAAAAACATCTAGGGTTGCTTTGCAAACATCAATACCAAAAGTAATCATCATGTTGACTCCATTTTCTTCCAGGTATACGATCTGTTCTTGTCAAGATAACGACCCAGCTACCGTTCGAAATAAGGGTTGATAAAGGGGAAGAACGATCCAGCACACACACGAACTTCTTTGAAAATAAGAGTTCTCGGCGGGGAACGATCTGTTCTTCCCAGGTTACAAAGTCATGCATATCACTTTATAACCTTATCATCAACATACCTGGGGGGGATAGGCAATCTATCAGCTTTCAACGACATTGTCAAACTTAGACTTGGGCATAAATTGTGACTGACGTTGTTCATATTTTTCTCTAACTGATGTCTATTTTTCGGCAGCAAAATCATGTATAATTTGGTCGACAAGATGGTTCTGACTGTATCAGAAGGAGGTCTAAAAATAAACCCCGAGATTAGCTTAATTTTGACCCATCAAGGCCATCAAAAAGCAGGACTTCTTTTGGATTTGGATAAAGTCCGCGTGAAACAATGTTCAAAAAAACGATACGCTCCGAACCCCTTATTTTAAGCCAAAGTGTAAAAAACCATCATTTAAATGCACGTACACGCGTTTTTAGACTCTTCCATAGTTGAACATGGTTGACCCTATTTTTGCCTATACAGACCCATCTATTGGCTCTTTAATCGATATGTTAGAGTAATATCGAAAATCGATTTTGCAAAATGGGGGGATATTTGACTTTCTCTGGAAATACGGTTAGATTAGTTAGACTAGTTTAATTGGAGGTGGTTTTCATGCAAACCATTGGAATGTTCGAAGCAAAGACACACTTACCTGAGGTTATCAGAAACGTCCAGAAGGGGCAGAAATATATTCTGACCAATAGAAAGCAAGAGGTAGCAGTCATCATGTCCATTGAGGATTATAACAAAAGCATCGGTTGTTTTTCTTACCAGAAGCTCCGATCAATCTTTCAATCAAAACCCTTCAAATCTGTTGAAGAGTTCATATCGATACGAGATGAGGACAGAAAATGACTCGTTGTGTTATTGATTGTTCCTTTTTTGTCGGATGGTTATTGCCAGATGAAACTGAAATACACTTCGATCCTTTGTCTACGTCTATCCATGTTCCTTCTGTGTTCTTTTTAGAGTTGTTAAGTGCTCTTAGAAAATCTCTAAAACGACAACGAATTAATCAGCAAGAACATGATGAATTTGTTGACTATTGTCGGTTCTTGCCTTTCACTGTTGATCATTTTTCATCCACTCAAGAATCTTTAGGCATCCTTTCCAATCTCTCAGAGAAACATGATCTCACGAGCTATGATGCCAGTTATTTAGAACTTGCTTTACGCTTAAAATCTCCTCTAGGAACGTTTGATAAAAAAATCCTAAAAGCCTGTAAGAAGAGTAAAATAAAAACTTTATAGCGGTTTTGATTCTCCCATCCAGTCTCCAAAACAAGTGTTTCCGATACAACCGTCTCCCTGTCCCATTACCTCCTCCTCAACCCCATAAAAACAGTTCCAAAACCCTTGTCAATGCTCTTGGTTGCGAAATAAGATAGCATTTATGTTTTTGAAATGTTTATGGAGTTCCTCCTCATGAAGTTTGGTTATGCACGTGTTTCCAAAAATGATCAAAGTCTCGATGTTCAACTGCAAAAGTTGAGAGATGCTGGATGTAATGAGATCTTTATGGAAAAAGTTTCAGGAGCCAAAGAAGATCGCAAAGAGCTCAATCGTCTCCTGGACAAATTACGATCAGGCGATACGGTATGTGTGGTTCGCCTCGATCGTTTAGGACGCCGCATGGTCAAACTTATAGAGCTGATCAACGACTTCAAGGACAAAGGAATTAACTTTGTGGCTTTGGAGAATGACATCAACACAACAAACCCAATGGGGATGATCTTGTTCAGCATGTGTGCGGCGTTCTCTGAGATGGAGAGAGAGTTGATTCGAGAGCGCATTATGGCTGGTCTTAAAGCGGCTCATAGCAAAGGCAACAAAGGAGGGAGGCCAAGAGTCTTAACTCCAGAAAAGATGGCAATGCTCACAACTCTCAAGAAAAATAACGAGTTCTCCGTCAAACAAATCTGTAAAATGCTTGGTATTACTAAATCCGTCTATTACAGAGCCATGAAACGCGAAGAGTAAGACTATGTCGATTCAGGGTAAAACGCATCGTTCATGATTTCCTCGAAGGTGTATGGGCATTGTTGAGGAAATACTGTTTCGTCTAATTCTGTTTCTTTTAAAGCTTTTATTTTACCGATTTTATAGGCGTTTCCTAAAATTTCATCTAATTGGCTTTTAAGACTAGGGCTAACTTTTAAACATGCTAAAGCTTGTAACCTTTGTTCTTCCAGTGTCAATTTCCAGCTTCGAGTTCTTTTTTCGGGTTGATACTGCCATTTGAGAAGATGCATGATGACCAAGGATAAGCGATTTTTTAATTCGTGTTGTTCACTTCGTCCCAAAACTTCCATCTCCTCAATGATATTTTCAAAATCGACTTCGCTCATTTTTTTCTTCCTTAAAAGTTCGGCCGTATGAGTAGCCCAACCATAGACATCTTCCTCGTGTTTTGGGTGCATGGTATTCATTGTTGACCTCGATATTTTCTCTTTTGCCTATGAGCTAAGATAATCATATCTGTTTTTGAATCAATAGCAAAGAACGGAACTTTTTTATTTTTCTTTAATCGAACTATCTGGTTTCTCGGTGATTGTTTTGAGTAAACCCAAGTTGCATCCGCTCTTTTTCTTGCTAAGTTAGGGGGTAGCAAGGACCGAAGGTCTGCGCGAGGGGCGAAGCCCCTTAGGATTAAGAAACTTAAAAACGAAGTTTTTTCCGGTTAGGTCATTGTGGATAACTTTTTTGATGGGTGAAAAAAGTTATCCACAGAAAAACAACTTTTTTTGTTTTTCCTTTTTGCTTGTTTTTTAAACTTTTACAAGTTTTAAGTATTTTAGGAGGCTGTGAAGGTGCATTATTACTTGCTCAAAGGTGGTTAAATATGAGATTTACCTTGCTAAATATGAGATTTACCTTGCTAAATATGAGATTTACCTTGCTAAATATGAGTTGACGCGCATTCTCATATGTTTATAATTAACATTAGATCATTAAAATTTTTTTCTTAACAACCATGCCTAAAATAAAATTATTAAATTCCAATCATTTTGTAGTCAAAAGTAACGCTTTGATAGAGGCTAGATACAGATTAAGCCTTCAGGAATCACATGTCATATTATGGCTTTTAACTAAAATAAGACCAGACGATGAAGATTTTAAACAGCATAAGTTAGATATTGCTGATTTTGCTGAAATGGTTGGCTTAAATGTCAAAGGTCAATATGGAGAGCTACAAAAAATTACAGAAACTCTGATGAGACGTATACTTAAAATCGAGAAACCAGAAAATGATGAAACCTTGCAAGTAGCATGGTTAAGTTCGGCTCGCTACCAGCATAAAAAAGGATGTATTTTATTAGAATTCAGTCCTCAGTTAAAACCCTATCTTTTACAGCTTAAGAGTCATTTTACCAAGATTGATATCGTGGAGACTTTAAGGTTAAAGAGTATATATGCAGTTAGAATTTTTGAATTACTTTTACAATATGAACACATCGGGAAACGTGAGACTAGCATCGAAAATTTAAAGTCTTTTTGTGGTATAGAAAAGAAAGAATACAGACTTTATGCTGACTTAAAACGGTATGTAATAGACCGTGCAAAAACAGAGATTAACGCTAAGACAGAATACGAGATTGACTATACAGAAACTAAGGAATCTCGAAAAGTCATCGCTATAGAGTGGACGATCCAAAAGAAAACTCACTTTGAAAAAACCCAGATCGAAAAAGCGGATATAATCCAAAAAGAACTGCGATCTGAGAACGCAATTCTCCAACAGTTATTGGAATATGGATTTACAAATTCTCACTCAAAAAAGATCATCAAATCGAACAGCCAAGAGAGAATTATTAATGCCTTAAAAGCTGTTGATATACAGATCTCAAGAGGAAGAGTTAAAAACCCGAAAGCTATGCTCATAAAGGCAATTCAAGAAAAGTGGCATCATGAAAAATATAGAGATAAAAACCTTAAGATTGCTTGTTAAAACACATTTATGATCATTTACTCATTTGATAACTTACGTAAATGATCATTCAATGCATTAATCAACAGAGTAGTTATGGTCATTCCATTTCCCATTTTTGCAGCCTGAATTTTTAATTTGTGATGTAAGCTTTTTGGAATTAGCGCGTTTAATCGAGTTGTTTCTTCTTTCACAACAGACTTTAAAGCTGACTCTTTATCTGCACGATTACGTTTTGATATCTTTGCTTTAAGCACAGTTAATCATCTCCATAATTTCATCTCGAATAGATATAATCTCCTGTGCAGCTGAATTTGACTCCTCTTCAGAAAAAACAGTTTTTCCTTCTGAAGCAGAAGTTGGATATATAACTCGTTGACTCGTGGTTGATTTCAAAATTGGTAGTTTATACTCCTCTAAAGCCATATGAACTTCCTGACTTAATTTTGTATTTCTAATTAGGCGACTGATAACAAATGCTGCTTTTGGTTTTCCTTCTGTGACATCTTGTCTTGCACGAATAATATCAACCAAATCGGCACAAGCCCAAATATCATATGGACTTGGTTGAACAGGAATTAGAATAAAATCGGCTATTTTCACAGCAGCTATACTCATTTTTTCGATTTGAGGAGCCCCATCAATAATAACAATATCGTACCCTGTCCATATGGCTTCCAAATCTTTTGCAATGGTTTCTCGATCGAGACCAACAACAGGAACGATGGAAGAATCATTTAACTCATTCCAATCTCGCGCACTTCCTTGAGGGTCAGAGTCAACCAAGAGTGTCTTTTTGCAGTCTTTTACAAAACTATGGGCAATGTTGGTTGCTATAGTTGTTTTTCCAGCTCCACCTTTTTGATTAAGGACGGCTAGAACAGTTGGTTTTCTTCTATAATCATTGGTCATTTACTTATTTACTCATATGAATTTTTGATCAAATGATCATGTGTATATCAATACACATTTATTAGCTGAAAAATAACAATCACATTAGTATCCATTGCTTCATTGGGCGTTTTGCATAAACTGAATCAAATCAGTATCAATTATCTCACCACCATTAAGTTTCCCAGGATTAACACTATGTGTATGAACTAAACAAACGGGGAATTTACTATTTTTACGCTTCTTTATTAAACTCAAAAACCCAGGAGATCCGCTATTTCCCTTAGTAGTATCAACATCGTAAGTAACAGTTCCAGAAGAGCTAACTCCCTTAATTTTTCCAGTATGGAAATACATTTCCTTTGGTTTTTTCTCTCCTGGATAGCCTACAATACTAATTTCTTTACCAAAATATTCATGAGGTTGAGATGGAGTTGAAATACCTAATGCACCAACTTCCTTGTCAAGGGTTGATTTAGAAACAGGAAGAGATACAACTGCAAAATCACGAAAACCATGTTTAAAACTATGTATACCGCTAATTCCAGGAATAGAATAAATGTAGGAAAAATCTCCTTTGTCTGTTTCTCTAAATCCAAAAAAAACGTTAATCGATAGGTTTTCTTTTCTATATGAATAATCTGTTAAGGCGAGCCTTTTACGCTTACAGGCTGTTTCTATCTCATCATTTTCGGTAAAAACATTATGTCCTGCCGTAACAATTTGATTGAAAGAATTTCTAAAGCCGGTTCCACTAAATCTTAAAGAATACTCAGGTGTTATTCTATATTGCATCTGCATTAAAGCAACCGCTGTATAAGGTAGTTCAAAATAATTCTTAACAGGTCTCCGTCTGTCACTATTTCGTAATAAAGCAAGTTTTTTACTACTACGTCTAAATAATTCTTTTACTCTTTCTTTTTCTTTGTGCTCTTCATCGTGAACCAGCAGCATTCTATCGTTAATTCGCTCGACGGTTACGTTCTCTCTGTCCTCAATAAAATAATCTTTTGGTAATGTATGAAAAGAAAGCCTTTTAGTTGGAGCAACTGATCTAAATAGCCTTTTTATATCTTTTTCTTTGTGCTCTTCATCGTGAACCAGCAGCATTCTATCGTTAATTCGCT